>JBBREY010000056.1:0-16426 GCA_038225275.1 Chitinophagales bacterium
AAGCATTGCAATTACTGCAATGCTTTTTTATTGCAATAATATTTCTGCAGGAATACGTAATTCCTTATGGAAAATTTTAGCAATCTCAAGTGTGAGCGGTTTGCGTTTATTTAAAATGGATGACACATAACCTTTGCTCCCAATTTTATCAACCATATCTTTATTCTTCATTCCTAACTCCTCCATTTTTATTTTAATTGCAGCTATAGGATCAGGAAAGGGAATCGCATAATTGGCATCTTCGTATTGTTTTACAACCAACAAAGCAATCTGTAACTTTTCCCCCTCAATCGTATTTGGCTTTATTTTTTTATCAAACATTTCATCTATCCATGAAAGCGTTTCTTCGTATTGCTTTTTGGTTTTAATTATTTTAATCTCCATTTTTATTTCTTTTTAAATTGAATTTTGTTAACATCTACATTGTCATATTCTGCATGTGTACCAAACCATTTTATTTGAACGACCTTAAACTCAAATACTATTCTTATTACAAGCCTATATTTATTACCCATAATATTAAAAACTACCCTGTCATCTGAGATAATACTTGCATTTCTGTAAACCTGCTTTAATTGGTTAAAATTTGTAAAGTTACACCCAACCAATTCATAATACCATTCTTGTAACGCTAAAGCAGCAGATGGATATTTTTTGCAATAATCAAGCAATGTTTTTCTGGTAATTATATTAAACACGTTGTAAATTTATATAAATGTTTTCAAATAGAAAACTTTATTTGCTATGCCACCATGCCCATGCAATTAAAATAAACTGTAAAGGAAACAACCTCAACCATGCGCCCCATAATGGTATGCAAATTTCTTTTCCCATGCAACCGCCTTTTTGTATCATATAAATATGTGCAGGTATAAAAGCTATTAACATGGCTATTATTAAATAAACTGCCAGTTTTCTTGTGGTAGGTATAATTAATAAAGCAGCGCAAATTAACTCCGCAATTCCTGCTGCAATATTTATTAAGTAAGGGTTGGGTAGGTAAGGAGGAATAATACTGTAATAACCTGTAGGATGTATAAAATGATTAATGCCTGCACCGGCATATAAAATTATCAGCAGAACAAGGCTTATCTTTTTAAGCATAATTTAAAAATTATTTATACAATTTACGCCTTTGTAACTGGACTTAAATTATGCAATATTAAATTAGGTTGAAAAAATTATGAGGTTTACAAACTATTTTTGTACAAAATAATTAATTGAGCATTACAGAAATATTTCAACAGTTTTTATTAGATATTGGCAACACCAGGTGGTTTGAATACCTGGCCGTATTTTCAGGAGTAATAAGCGTATGGTACAGCCGCAAAGAAAATGTATTGGTTTATCCCACCGGGCTTGTCAACACAATTATCTACATCTATATAAGTTTTAGCGGGCATTTATTAGGAGAAGCAACTGTAAATTTATACTACACCGTTATGAGCATTTTAGGTTGGTATATGTGGTCAAAAAAAGATACTGCTAACAATATCGTTTTGCATATAACAAAATCTACAACCAAAGAATGGCTTGCACAGCTTATATTTTTTGCTATATTTTATTTGTCTTTTTTTGCAGCACTCACGTATTTTAAAAAAATGTTTTTTGATGGTGTAATCCCATGGGCAGATGCATTTGCAAGTGCGACCGCATTTACAGGCATGTACTTAATGGTAAAAAAGAAAGTGGAAAGCTGGTATTGGTGGATGGCCACCAACATAGCATCTATACCGTTATATTTTGTAAAACACTACGTTTTTTCAAGTGTGTATTATGTTATTTTACTCATCATGTCTGTATTCGGGTTAATAAGTTGGCTTAAAATATACAACGCCAACAAGTTTAAAATAAGCACTTAAAAACTGTTTATTTTAAAATTCTGCATTACCGTATTTTCGTGATGTAAAATTTTTACAATTGCCAGAAAAACTTACTTACTGCCAAGCCATTCCTTTTATGAAAGAAAGGGATTTTGAAGTGCATAAAAATTACCACGACAAATTATACGGGTTTCCAATTGAGAGCGACGACGAGCTTTTTTGCAGACTAATTTTAGAAATAAACCAGGCAGGCCTAAGCTGGACTACCATCTTGCACAAAGAAAAAAACTTTAGAAAAGCATACAGCAATTTTAATATTAAAAAAATTGCAGCGTATAAAGATGCAGATGTTGAGCGACTTTTAAATGACGCAGGCATTATAAGAAACAGGTTGAAAGTGTTTGCCGCTATACACAATGCAAACGAAATTTTACAATTACAAAAAACATACGGCTCGTTTAAAAACTGGCTCAATGCGCATCATCCCCTAACAAAAGATGAATGGGTAAAATTATTTAAAACTACATTTCGTTTTACCGGTGGTGAAATTGTAAATGAGTTTTTAATGAGTACAGGCTATTTGCCCGGTGCACATGATGGAAATTGTCCAATCTATAAAAAAATATTATTACAAAATCCTGCATGGAAAAAAGTATAAAAAAGATTGTTGTTATCGGGCCTGAAAGTACAGGTAAAAGTTCTTTATGTATGGCACTTGCCGAGCATTTTAAAACGATTTGGGTAAAAGAATTTGCCAGAGAATACCTCGATAAAACCGGAACGGGGTATACGTATGAAAATTTGTACGAAATAGCCTTAGGGCAAATTAAAGGAGAAGATGAAGGGGTGTTTAAATTAAAAGCTACAATAAATAATACTGCCCCACTTTTTATTGATACAGACTTACATGTAATAAAAATTTGGAGTGAATTTGTTTTTAATAAATGCGATAATAGAATATTAACTGAAATAACAATACGGGAGTATGATTTATACCTGTTGTGTGATGTGGACCTGCCATGGGTAAAAGACAACCTGCGGGAATATCCTGATGTGAAAGTGAGAGAAAAACTATTTCATTATTACAAAGAAGATATGGTTGCACAAAAAGTAATATGGAAAATTATTAGGGGTAGTTATGAGAACCGACTTGCAGATGCAATCAAGTTTACAAGCGATATTCTGCGATAGCTTTTCTTGTCCTAATAATTGTACATTCATTAAAATAAATTAGTTAACTGCAAATGGCGGCCACAGATTACCACAACTACAGCAAAGAACAACTGCTTGCATTAATTAAAAATACTGATGCTAGAAAGCATTACGGCTTGGTGTGGGAAGAAGAAAAAGTGCCTGAAAAAGTAGTGCAAGATTGTCTAGAAAAATCGCCCATATTAAAAGAAACAAAGAAGAAAAGCATTCGTTCGGGTTTAAATCTTCCTGAAAATATTTTGATTGAGGGGGATAATTATCATGCATTGACAGTGCTAGCCAATACGCACAAAGCTTCTGTTGATCTTATTTACATTGACCCGCCATATAACACGGGTAAGAAAGAAGATTTTATGTACAATGATCAATACGTTGACATTGATGATAGTTATCGGCACAGCAAATGGCTTTCCTTCATGCATAAAAGATTAAGCCTTGCGGCAAATTTATTAAGTAAAAAAGGAGCTATTTTTATTTCTATAGATGATACAGAAATAGCTCAGTTAAAAATCTTGTGCAATCAAATATTTGGAGAAGATAATTTTGTAGCACAATTTATAAGAAAGAATAAAACAGGTTCAGGGCATGACAGTGCACAGGTGGCAGTAGAGTTCGATTACATGCTTTGTTATGCAAAAAATAAAGCTACTTTAAAATTTGAAAAGGAAAAACTCGATGTTGAGAATGATACAAAATATAAACTGGAAGATGAACATATCAAGCACCGAGGAAAATATTATCTAAGAGATCTGGATTACAAAGGGTCTTACAGCCCTTCGCTTGATTATGAATTAATAATGCCTGATGGAAGCATCAGTTTATCTGGTGGAAAAAAAGGTAGGCCAAATACCTGGCGGTGGAGCAAAGAAAAAGTTGAATGGGGCAAAGCAAATGATTTTATTGTTTTTAAAAAAGGAAAAGATAAGTGGAAGGCATACATAAAGCAATACCAGTTTGTAGACAATGAAAACAACAGACGGGAGAGAAAGCTTCCTTACCGAGCCATCTTGGAATTTTTAAATGCAGAAGGAAGCAGAGAACTAAACAGCATTGTACATCAAAATATTTTCAGATTTCCAAAGCCGGTTGGGCTCATATTGTTTTGCATAAAGTTGTTTGCTGATAAAAACATAACCGTGATGGATTTCTTTGCAGGCTCAGGAACAACGGGTCACGCAGTAATGCAGGCAAATGAAGCTGATGGAGGCGACAGGAAATTTATTTTGTGTACGAACAATGAAAATAATATTTGTGAAACAGTTACTTATCCACGAATAAAAAATTTAATAAAAGGATATGTAGTTAATGGTAAAAAAATAAATGGCATAAAAGCTAATCTTCGTTATTATAAAACTGTGTTTAAATAAATACTGCTTCAATATTGATTACAAAACAAGACAGCATTTGTATTGCTTTAACTGATGATGAAATAAAATCGGTTATGGAGAAAGCAAGAAACCAACTTTTTATTTCTAAGAGAGATAATCTCCGCAACAGGCATGCAAATATTCAATACGACTGTATTTTAAGGGGCTATATTGGGGAGTTTGCCATAACAAAATGGGCTAATGAACAAGGAATATTTTTTGATAAAATCAACTATAGACCCGATGGTGAAAATATTGATGTAGATTTTTTATACAAGGGGAGGGATATTGAATTAAAAACGTCGCTGGTTCCTGACGTTGATTATATAATTGAAAACGCTATTGAAAAAAGGGATATTAAACTTATAAAGAGAGAAGAAGACATTGGTAATTTGAAAGGCGACATTCATCTTCAGATTTTTTTTAACCAAAGAAGGTTTGCAAAAGATGAATGGCTTGCCGGAAGAATCATAAATATTGAAGAGGCATGTATTAATGAATTATTTGACAAGATGCTCGCCCGCTGTTATAGAAACAGCGTGTATTTTGTAGGATGGATTGACAAGCCAAGTTTAATTGAACATGTTAATGGTTTACCTGAAAAAGACCGAACGTGGTCGTTTAAAGATGCTCAAAGGCAATTTTGGAGTTGCAAGGTTCCCAATTCAAAAAGACCTATTGACTTCCCCAGTTTTTTACTTGGTATTGGGTTCCTATAAAAAAAGCAACCATAAAAATGATTGCTTTTTCGCTTTAATTGTTGAGAAATTATCTCGCAAATATCTCCTGTAGCTTTTCTTTGCCTTCATTACCAAGCGACAAAGCATTTGAAATAAATGGACTTACATGTTCGTCAAATAATTTTTTACCTTTTTCCTTCATGGCAGTTTGTTCTTCTTCGCTCATGTTGTTGTATTTATAAATGGCCCATGCTCCTAAACCTAATAATAATAGGCTTCCTGTGTTTGATATCTTCATTGTTATAATTTTTTAGTTTGATTGATATAATATTAAAAACCATACCGAAAATCTAAAAACAACTGGTTTTTTTAAAAAACCGGCATTTTATAAATTGTCATATTCATATAAGGGATCAAGCTTGTGTCCAGGTTCCATTTCACAAACCGGTTTAATAATACCGTTACTCAGGCCATACACCCACCCGTGCAAATGTGGCCGCTGTTCCTGTTTCCAGGCTTTTTGTATAATAGAAGTTTTTGCAAGGTTAAATACCTGTTCCGTTACATTTATTTCTGTAAGTCGGTTTACCCTTTCTTCCTCCGTTGATAATCCATCAATCTCCTCTCTGTGCATGCGGTACACATCTTTTATATTTTTAAGCCAGTGATTAATAATGCCAAAATGATGCTGTCCCATGGCTGCTTTTACGCCCCCACAACCATAATGCCCGCAAACAATTACATGTTTTACTTTTAAAACTTCTACCGCATATTGCAAAACACTGAGCATGTTTATATCAGTGTTTACAACCAGGTTGGCTATGTTTCTGTGTACAAATATTTCCCCAGGCTGTGTACCGGTAATCTGGTTTGCAGGCACACGGCTATCGCTGCAACCAATCCACAAAAACTCCGGCGCTTGTTGCGCCTCCAGCTCTTTAAAAAAGGTAGGATTGGTCAGTTTTTGTTCTTCTGCCCATGCTTTGTTTTCTAATAGTAATTTTTCGTAAGTGTGCATTTTTATATTTTTTTAAAGTTAAATAATTGTTTGATTCTATTCGCTGTGTTAATGAGCCGAATCGTCCGGAATCATAAAATCGTTAGCCACCAGCTTATGAGATTCGTTGTACATGCTTTTATTTACAGTAATACTAATGTTTTTTTCAGGTGCGTTGGTAGTGAATTCATTTATAGTATCAATAATGTCTTTATCAATGAATTCTGCCTTGGTAAGGTCGAGAATTACCGAGGCATTCTTAGGTAGTTTTTCAAACAATTCTTTTAAGGTTGCTTTACTAAAAAAAGAAATGTCTTTACGCAGTCTTATTAGATGATGGTTGTTTTCTGACGTTGTGAAAATAGTCGTTCTAAAATTACTTCTGATAATGTAAAAAATGCCAATAGCGACTCCTATTAAAACCCCCTTTAAAAGGTCTGTAAGTACAATAGCAAGGATTGTTAAAACAAAAGGCATAAACTGCTCCCAACCTTTTTTATAATAGTCTTTAAAGATGGAAATTTTGGCGAGCTTATAACCAGTGAAAATTAAGATGGCCGCAAGTGCTGCCTTTGGGATGAGGTTTAGAACGCCGGGTAAAAATGCAACACAAACAAAAATAAGTAAGCCATGAAAAATGGTGCTCATTTTACTCTTTGCACCTGCATTTACATTTGCGCTGCTGCGTACTATAACACTGGTAAGTGGGAGGCCGCCAAGCAATCCGCTAACGATATTGCCGCAACCCTGTGCTACGAGTTCTCTGTTTGGTGGAGAAAATCGCTTTAAGGAGTCGAGTTTGTCAACTGCTTCCAAGCCTAGCAAAGTCTCTAAAGATGCAACCAATGCTAAGGTTACTGCAGTGATCCAAACATCTTTGTTTGTAATAAATGACCAATTAGGTAAGTGGAAAAAAGATATAAATTCTCTCGTACTCTTCGCTATAGGAATATTTACAAGATCTGCTTCTTTAATCGCTAATACTGTTGGTATATCACTTAAAAAATAATGTAATAAAATCCCTACCACTACTACAACCAATGGGCCACTTAGAAGTTGAAAGATTTTCTTGCTTTTAATGAACTTTGTTTCATAAAAAATAAGGATGGCTATACCGATGATACCAATAAAAATAGCTAGCGGTGTTATATGGTTTAAGGAATTGAGAGCCGCAGAAAAAGTATTTTCGCCTGATACCTGAATAAAAGTCTCATCGCCTTCATAATTTTTATCGTACCCAACAAGATGTGGCAACTGCTTTAAAATAAGTATGATTCCAATGGCTGCGAGCATACCTTTAATAACACTGTTGGGTATGTAATCGCCAATAATACCGAGTTTAAAAATACCCATTAAAATCTGAAAGACACCTGCAATGACGACAGCTAAAAAGAAAGCTTCAACCGCAGGTAATTTTAAAACTGCGCCGGCTACAATGGCTGTCAATCCCGCTGCAGGTCCACTAACGCTTAAAGTACTTCCACTAATAATACCCACGACAATACCACCAACGATACCGCCAATAATACCTGAAAACTCATTTAGGCCACTCGCCACTGCTATACCTAAACACAAAGGGATGGCCACTAAAAAAACGACAAGCGCAGAAGGCAGATCACTGCCAATATTTTTAAAATATTTTTGCATGAAAAAAGTATTGAGACTACTGTGTACCCGGTAAACAGATAACAGTTGAAATTAGTAAATGAAAGCGTATTCTGAAAGTGCATTAGGCACAAGGGGGCTGGATACTTAAATCAGCGAAGGGGTTTTGATACAATTCTGTGTGTTCATTATTATAAGCCGTTTTTGTAGGTAAAACGCCCTCAATATTATATTCTACACTAAAAAATTCTTTAGCGAAATCTTTGATCTCTTTTTTTTCTACGTTGTTACAAACATCGTCTTCCACAAAACTGCTTTCAAAAATGCATTTGCCCAGCTCCTTTACAGGCAGGCATTGAATGCAGATAATAACAAGAAAAAATATGGAGATTATTTTTTTCATTTAATGTGCAGATATAACAATCTAATGCTAGTGCATGTTCTAAATAAAGAAATGTAAATGTGAAAGTTTTACTTTTATCGGATAATTATTCGTTTGTTATAAAAATCTTTCCATCATTATATCGGCTCTTTCGTAATGAATATCTGACGGCAAAGGGACCTCGATAAAACCATATTTTTTATATAAATGAATGGCCGCGGTTAATTTTGTATTTGAAAATAAACTTAGTTTAACAGCATTTAAGTTTTTTGCCTCCTGTATGCAATGTTCCAGTAAAAGTTTACCAATACCTAAGCCTTTGTATTTTTCTGTTACAGCCATTTTAGCAAGTTCATATTCTCCATTGCCCGTCTTCATTAAAGAGGAAGTGCCAACAATTTCATTATTGTATTGAGCAAAATAAACAAAGCCGCCTTTTCCTATTATGTGTAATTCAGGATCAGATAATTGTTCTATATCGCCGGGCTCTACATAAAAATATTTCTGAAGCCATTCATAATTAAGCCTTTTTATGTGCTCCTTCAATTCTGTGGAGTAAGGGATAATTATGATATCTGCCTGTGTCATGTTAAATGTTCAAACCGCCGCAAACACTAATGGTTTGCCCTGTTATATAATTACCCATATCGCTTGCAAGAAAAAGAGCTGTATTAGCAATGTCTTCTGCACTTGCAAATCTGCCCAATGGTATAGATGCTTTGTATTTATCCGATGCTTCGCCTTCTTTTAAATAGCTTGTCATATCTGTTTCTACAAAGCCCGGTGCTATTGCATTGCAGCGAATATTTCTACTGCCTATTTCTTTAGCTATGCTTTTTGTAAAACCGATAATACCTGCCTTGCTTGCAGCATAACTGCTCTGCCCTGCATTACCTGTTTCACCAATAATACTGCTCATATTTATGATACTGCCGCTGCGTGCTTTCATCATTGGTTTTATAACCTGTTTGGTAATGTTGAATACACTTTTTAAATTAATATTCATTACATCATCCCATTGTTCAGGGGTCATACGAAGCAATAAATTGTCTTTGGATATCCCGGCATTGTTCACGCAAATATCTATCTGCCCAAATTCTTTCACTACATCTGCTACGAATATTTCAGCTGCTGCATAATCACCGGCATTTGTTTTATAGCCCTTTGCTTTTACGCCAAGCGCTGTTAACTTTTCTACCAAAGCATCTGCCTTTTCTACGCTGCTGTCACTAACATATGTGAAAGCGATATTTGCGCCCTCCTCAGCAAATTTGATGGCAATGGCTTCGCCAATTCCTCTTGCAGCACCTGTAACAATAGCGGTTTTATTTTCTAACAGTTTCATTCTCTAATTTTAAGTAACGGCGCAAATTTAATGGGAATCAGTGTTCCCGCCTAAATGGTTTTATGTTGTCGCAATTTTATTTTAAATACTTATCAAACCATTTTATATAACGTTCAAAGCGGTCTACCTGGTAAGATGGTTTTGAGATGCCGTGAAACTGACCCGGATAAACAATCAACTGTGTTGGAATATTTAAAGAGCGCAATGCCTGGTACATTTGTTCAGATCCGGCTGATGGCACATTAAAATCTTTTTCGCCTGCCATAAATAATGTGGGAGTTTTAATTTTATCGGCATTAAAGAATGCATAGGAAAGATCTATCCATTTTTTAGGATTCTTCCATGGTGCGCCAAGCTCCGTTTCATATTGCGATACATATTGATCTACACCATACATACTAAACTGCAATGCACTGCCGGCGCCACTTGCGGCCGCTTTAAACCTTGTTGTGCTTGCAATGGTATAGTCTGTAAGTATGCCACCATAACTCCAGCCACCGATACCCATATTATTTTCATCTGCCACACCGGTTTTTACGAGATAGTCTGCAGCACCCAATAAATCCATTACTTCTTTATTGCCCCAATCAGCATAAATAGCTTTTGTAAATTCTATGCCTCTGCCACTACTGCCACGGTAATTAACGCCTGCAACTGCATAACCTGCAGCAGCCAGCATTTGGCGGCTAAGATCAAAACTGTAATCATCCTGCCCAACAGGGCCGCCATGTATAAAAATAATGGTTGGCAGTTTTTTGCCTACCGGTGCATTTACAGGGCGATATAATATGCCTGATATTTTAGTGCCGTCTTTACTGACAGATGTAAAGCCTTCCGCTTTTGAAAACTGAATGTGATTTGTAACAGAATCCTGCACATGCGTAAGTCTTCTTAGCTGTTTGTTTTCTATAACATACAATTCTGAAGGTAATTGTGGTTCGCTCAAGATGGTGGCAAACGCATTTGCAGTACTATTGAATTGTATGTCTGAAAAACTTCTTTCCTCACCAACTATAGTTGATAAAACATTTGTAGCCAGAGAGATATTGCCAACATATTGCTTTCTGTCATCTGTAACCAGACAGATAATATTCTTGCCATCATTTGCCCATTGAAGGTCGCTGACGTTTCTATCAACTGCTCCTGCTAAAGACTTGATGGCTCCTGTTGAAAGTGTTATTAAAGAAATACCATTTTGGCCATACATGGTAAAATTAAGATTGCTCGATGTACTTGTGTAGGCAATGGTTTCACCATCAGGACTCCATTTTGGGTTTCTATCTGCACCCGTCCAGTCTGTTAGTTTTTTTACGGTGGCATTCTTCTCCGCATTTATCAAACAAATATCTTCATTGTCATTTCTATCGGGGTCTACAGAACGATTACTCACAAAAGCAATTTGCCTGCCATTGGGACTCCATTGTGGAGATGTTTCATTGTAATTGCCCTTAGTTAACGTATCCATTTTCTTACTTTCCATATCAAAAAGATACAGGTGGTTAAAGCGGTTTTCAATCCAGCCTTCTCTGTCCTGTTTAAAATGATAACGATCCATTACAAAGGGTGATCTTGTTTTGGTTTTTGCAGTATCAGTAAAATCCTGATCTAGTATGCTCAAGCCAATCTTCTTACCATCAGGGCTCCAGGTATATTCTGATATATCCCCTTTCGTATTGGTCAGTTTTTTTGCTTCGCCACCTCTTCTATCCATCAACCATATTTGAGATTGCTTGTCTGCATTTCTAGATGCGATAAACGAAAGGTATTTACCATCGGGGCTCCACCTTGGGCTTGATTCGCCTTCTTCCGTATTGGTCATCTGCAGGTTTTCTTTGCCATCCCAGCTAATCATCCAAATATCGCTGTTGCGCTTGTCTTTTGCAGTATCTACCACACTTACAACATAGGCTACCCATTTGCCATCAGGCGAAACCTGGGGGTCAGAAACGTTTTTTAGTTTATAAACATCTGTTGGTATCAATGACCGCTTGTTGTTATTCTGTGCAAATGAATTGCCCAAAATAACAAGCATAAGAATTAATAATTGAAGTGATTTCATGTAGTGTTGGTTTTATATATTCTCTGTAAAAATAATTGTTTTAGTAAAACATTTTTACGCCGCTGTAGGGTATTTCTACAACGGGTATTATTTTAAAGCCAGTATTTCCTCCACAATTCTTCTTTCATTGCTTAGTCTTGGTACTTTGTGCTGTCCACCTACTTTACCTTTTGTGCGAAGCCACTCCGTAAATGTTCCTGGTTTCATAGCATGAACTACCGGCATTCGCAAGGCAATATCCTTGTGGCGCTTTGCTTCGTAATCGCTGTTAACGGCTTTTAAGGCGGCATCCATTTCTTTGGTAAAAACGGAGAGGTTTTTGGGAGCCTTATCAAACTCAATTAACCACTCGTGTGCACCGTTGCTGCTGGCTGTAAAGTGAATGGGCGCAGCAGTATAGTCTTTTACAATGGCATTTGTTTTATGTGCTGCAACTGCGATGGCATTATCGGCATTGTCTACAATTACTTCTTCGCCAAATGCATTCATGTAATGTTTTAAGCGCCCTGTTATTTTTATTTTGTATGGATTGAGAGAGGTAAACTCTACAGTGTCTCCCATAATATATCGCCATAAACCACCGGTAGTACTTATTACGATTGCATAACTTTTATTTAACTGCACACCCGTTAGTCCCTGCGTTTTCGGGTTGGGTTTTTTATACTCCTCCTGTGGTAAAAATTCATAAAAAATGCCATGCTCAGTAAACAGCAGCATACCGTTATCATCAGGTTTCTCCTGTCCGGCAATAAAGCCTTCGCTGGCATTGTATATTTCTAAATAATTAATTGGCTTACCAATAATGGCTTCAAATTGCTGGCGATAAGGAACAAAAGATACACCGCCATTTATGTACAACTCAAGGTTGGGCCATACTTCTTTAATGGTTTGTTTTTGAGTAATTTCTAAAATTCGTTTTAGTAAAAGCAAGGTCCATGTAGGCACGCCTGCAAGCATGGTAACATTTTCCACGGACGTTGCCTGCGCCAATTGTTCAATTTTATTTTCCCATTCATCCAGCAAGGCAATACTCAATTCAGGTGTGCGTAACCACTGTCCCCAAAAAGGAGAATTTTGCATAAGCACAGCGCTTAAATCACCACATTGTGTATGTTCACTTAGCTGGCTTATTTGGTGGGAGCCACCAACCACAAGGCTCTTGCCAGTTAATAAATCGCTCGAAGGGAAGTTGTTGTAGTATTTTGTAAGTACATCTTTGCTTGCCTTAAAATGATTTTCTTTCAGGCTTTCTTCGCTTACGGGAATGAACTTGCTTTTGTCGTTAGATGTCCCGCTGCTTTTTGCAAACCAGCTCACGGGCGTATTCCATAATACATTTTCCTCGCCCTTCATCATACGTTCAATAAAGGGGCTCATTTGCTCATAATTAGATAAGGGAACCCGTTGTTTAAATTCTTTTACGGTAAACATTCTTGCAAAATTATATTGCTTGCCAAACACGGTGTATTGCGCATCTGTAATTAGGGATTGCAATACTTCCCGCTGTGCCGCTGCCGGATGGTTGATCCAGTTGTGTATGCGGCTGTATCGTAACCTAGCAAGAAATGATATTGACTTTGAGAGCAAATTCATTGAGCGGCAAGATAAAAAATATTATCATCAATGAGATTAAATGTATTAATGCGGTTGTTGGAAGGAAACAATTTGCGAACGTTATAAACCAGGTCGATTTTTATTACTTAGTCAAATATTTGTAAATTTATATTATGGTACCAAGGCTCTATTTTGACACCTCTGTTTTTGGCGGTGTTTATGATGAAGAATTTGAAGAAATTACAGCCTTACTTTTCGAAAAAGTAAAGTTAGGGCAGATTATTTGCGTTTATTCCGACCTGTCTGAAGCTGAATTGAAAAATGCACCACAAAGAGTTAAAGATTACTTTTCAGATTTGCCAAAAGAACATATGCAAAATGTTGAAGTCACAGAAGAAGCCTACGAACTTGCACAGAAATATTTGGATGAAAAAGTTGTTGGGTATACAAGTGCAGATGATTGCAGACACATCGCAATAGCTACGCTTAATAAAGTAGACATTTTAGTAAGCTGGAACTTTAAACACATTGTAAATGTTTTTAGAATTAGAGGATACAATTCAATAAATCTACGTTGTGGTTATTCACAGCTTGACATTCGTTCACCAAAAGAAATTGTATATAATGAAGACGACAATTAAAAAAGAAAAAACATTTGACACAATCAAAGTTTTTCGTGAGATCAAAGAAAAAATTGCAAAGGAAACAGAGAAAATGACTTTTGCAGAATTCAAAGAATATTTGAATAAAAATAAGTTGCAGCCAACGAAATAGAATTTACATAAGCCCAACATTAACTGTGTAAGTGCTACTTTATTTTACAGCAATCTACAGCTGTAAATTAGCTTCATTTGTTGTGTCTAAATAACGATGACTTACTATTAATTAAAAGTGTCTAATTTTTCCAGTTCCAAGCAACGATTCGTAAGGAAATAATTCTTAATTCCAAAATTGCTGCTACTCGAACACTACTGCGGTCTTCTGGCGACAACAATCGTATTTTTAAATTGCTTTGTTTTGCCCTGCAGGTTAAATATTTCTGTATAAATAATATAAATACCCACGGGTAGCTTTTGCATTTTTTCTCCCAGCCCATCCCAACGGTAATAACCTTTTATGCCACTCAATGCATTCCGTTCCAGATACCTTACCGGCCTGCCCGCAGCATCAAAGATGGTAATGTTGGCTACATAGCCCGGCTCTGGGAAACTATATTGTATGGTTGCAAAATCATCTATACCATCATTATCAGGACTAACAATTGAAGGCGTGACGGTAATATTTCCCTGCACTTCCAAGTCAATTCTGTTCTGCGAATTTTTATAAGTAGGTGTGCCATAACCTACGCTGGATGCGGCACTGTGAAAATTACTTTGTACGCTAGTTGCATCAGGATTTATTCTTTCCAATGCTACATCTTCCTCATTACTTATTAATGCAAAATGCCATTTGGCACTATACTTCACTTCGTCTACAATAATGCCCTGTTCGTTTAATAAAACCACATTACCTGCATCATCATTAAAAGAAGGCAGCGTATTAACCTTTAAGAATGCATTGCCATCATTGGCAACATGGTCTCTTTTTACAAGTGCAGGATCCTCTGTTACAACTATATAATCGCCAGGGAAAAACAAATAATCTTCTGTTGTAAATTGTACGATGCTGGAAATAATACCTGCGGTATTTCTGTTTGCGAGATATGCATTTTTAAGGTTCAATATCTTTTTGCTGCGGTTGTAAAACTCTACATAATCTGTACCGTTTGGTTTTGGATTAAACAAGATTTCGTTTACAACGATATCAAAACTATCTATTCGGCTAGTTAAACCAACCCTTGCAGTTTTGCTGCTGCCAATGGCATTGCCCGAGCAATCAGTAACGGTACTTGCAGTGACAGTGTAGATTTTATTTGCAGTAAGTGGAGTTGAAAGTGTTAGCGAAACCCTGTCAAATGAAACCGATAAGGGTAATGCATTTGTGATGTTGATGCCATCGCTTAGGCTGTAACTTGCCGCAGTAGCGGCACTGGTGCTGTCAACAGGTTCATCGAACACAAGGGTAATATGGGTAGGATCTGGCGCATAGGCACGTAATAACTTCGGTGCAGCAGCATCCGGATTAAGCGCATCAACACTGTTTTTAGCAGCAGGGGAACCGCCTCTCACATCTGTACTTGCCTTCCAGTTATTGATTCCCGTGCAGGGGTTTTTAGTGTCTATCATTTCGAGCGTCCAGCCACCATCTTTCTTTAATTCGTTTTTATACCATGCGCTTGTATAGTTTAATGAGTGAATGATGGTGCCCTGTGGGGAGCGTAAGTAAATATTATCTGCATCATTGTTTAAGGAAGGGAAACTTGTTACTGAAATAGTAGGTCCATACACACTCATTGCAGCCACGGCACTGCCTGTACAAATAATTACATAACCGCCGGCGGGTAAAGTATACGATGGCATCGGGCCACTTTCGCCGGTAGCTCTTCCAAGTTTCCAGTTAAGTAAATTGATAGGGAATGCAGAAGTGTTTTTTAGTTCCAACCACTCATTTGTTGGTAAGGCAACCACAGGTGTTGGGTCAGCCATCAACTCATCTATAACAACATCATATTGTAAAGGAACAAAATAACTAAATGTTGCTGTGCCATTGGTTAAAGTATTGTTTGATAAATCTTTTACGCCATTAACAGTAATGGTAAGGTTGGTACGTGCAGGTAAATTTGTAGCAAAGTTTAAATGTACCAGCGATGTATTGCCCGCATCTCTAACAGCCGTTGCTGGCGAACCAATGCTATTGCTAACTACATAATTTAACGAAGTCTGGCTGCTAATTATATCTACAGGTTCATTAAATAAAACATCTACCGTAGTGGATGATGAGGCAGTAACGGTATTGATTGCAGGCGGTATAACATCAGGTACAAAAGTTTGTATTTGTATATCATCGAAAAAGTGCCGCTGAAAAAAACTGGCAGTACTTTGCCGCACGAGTATACCAAAAAAGGAAGAACTGTTGTAGGTATTATCCGTAACTGTTCCTTCCACAAAATAATTATTTCCGGTGCCTGTTATATCTCGGGAGAGTGTCCAGAGATTAGTAGCGTTTCTTACTACCCTTACTTTTACAATATTGTTGCTAGTATTTAATACAGCATCTACGCCATCAATAATTTTAGTTATCACACCTGTTGCATCTTTTTTATACAAGGCAATTTCATCCAAGGTATTACCAAGTCTAACAAAATAGCCGGTGGTGGTAGTGAGCGACAGATCGCTTGCGGATGCAGTTAAAAATACATCTACAAAGTTGGCGCCTGAAGGATTAAACGTAAGGTTACAATAGAAATCCCACTGCGCAGTAGTGGCCAATGTGCTGGCGGTACTTAGATAAAAAGTACTGTTT
>JBBREY010000057.1:0-16051 GCA_038225275.1 Chitinophagales bacterium
TTGCCAAGCGTAAAAGATGCAATTAAATTGTTTACAGAAAACGAAAGTTCTTTTATTAAATTATAAAATTTTTCTCTATCAGCAAACTCAACATCTTCGGTTGCAAAATCCAGCTCCAATTCTATCAATGCAGAAAAACTAATAAGCTGTTCACGCATATTACTTAACTCATGCGAAAAGCCGCCCCGTATATTATGCAACGCTGCTTTTTGCGAAGCTTCAGTATTTGATGCAATAATATCTGCCACTGCTTCCGCTTGTGTAAGATCCATCTTGCCATTTAAAAAAGCCCGCTGTGTAAATTCTCCTGCTCTTGCAAGCCTCGCTCCTTTTTTTATACACGCTTCTAATATTTGCTGTTGCACGTATGTACTGCCATGGCAGCTTATTTCAATGGTATCTTCTCCCGTAAAACTTTTTGGCCCTTTAAACAAAGAGATTACTACTTCATCGAGTAATTTTTCACCATCTTTCAGCATTCCCACATGTAACGTGTGAGTAGCTTGTAGAAGTAAATCTTTAGCGGCAAATAAACTATTTATAATATCAAATGTTTGTCTTCCGGATATTCTTAAAACAGCAATGGCACCTAAGCCCGGCGCAGTTGCTAACGCAATTATAGTATCGTCCCACCCAGATAATTTGTTCATCATGCGGCAAAGTTACGTAAAGCAAAAACCTATTTATTTACGTGTTTAAAAAATGAAATGTTAGGAAAACAAGGCTTATTAAAATGTTCGCTAAAACTGATAGTTGTATTCAATACCATAAAAATATATTTAAAATGAATATTGCAATATGCATTTTTATTGACCGATTATACGTTCATCTGTACTACTGGTTTTGTCGAGATAATATCTTTTATATAAACAGATAGTACTCTCATCAATAATGTTGACGAGGTTTTTAAAAGTTGATGCTGCACCCGGTTTTATAATTAAAACTGCATCTTTGTGTAAAGCAGCAACCTTGCTTTTTTTATTGACTAATAATGCTCTTAAACCCTCAGCTCCGTACGAGGTCGTTTTATAAACTGCATTTTTATCAGCTCCCTCATAATAATAAAGTTTGTTGTTTGCTGCAGGCAATATTGTAATAACACAGCTTTCGCAGATGTTGTCGTTTACGTTCTTATCTTCTTTTGGCGACAGCATTGCCATTGCTTTTGTTGTACTCATCGAAGTAGTAAAAACGAAAAAGGTAATTAACAAAAATCCAAGATCAACCATGGGTGTCAAGTCCAACTTTGTGGACTTTTTTAGTAGCCTTCTACATTTTATTTGCTTTTGGTTATTTATTATTTCTGCCATAAACGTTGTTTGTAACAAGATGAAAACACTTTTAATTTCCATACTTTTTTACGAAACCTTTAAAAATAAAAAAGCCTTCGTTGTCACGAAGGCTTTCAAAGTATTTTATTTAATGTTACTCTTCTGCTACCACAAAAGTTATCGGCTGTCTGCGATAAGCCTTAACTATGTTACCATTTTGTTGTGCGGGTGTCCATTTTGGCGCTTTCTTAATTGCTCTTACTGCTTCGCCTTCCATACCATAACCAACGCTTGTTTCCGGTGTTATGTCACTCACGCTTCCATCTTTTGCCACAATAAATCTTACCACAACAGTATATTTTCCTGCCGGAGCACTATTATCAGTTGCAACCTGACCGTTAAGGTTTCTTTGTAAAAATTTAGTCCATGCACCAGCACCTCCTGGGTATTCGGCTTCAATTTCTACCTTGGTAAAAATCTTATCTTCTTCCACTGCCTTCACAGGTACTTCTACAACTTGTGTTCCCTTATCTTCCACAGGTGCTTGTACTACCTGCTTGGTATTATCTGACTCTACAGTTTTTGTACTAATTACAGCATCGGGTTCTATCTCTTTAATTACTTCATCTTTTTTTACCTCTTCATCTTTCACAATTTTTGGAGGTGTGAACTGTATCTGCTTAATTTCCGGCGGCGGCGGAGGCGTTGGTGGTGGTGGTGGTGGCGGTGGTGGCGGCTCGTCTTTCTTTACTTCTGCCATTTGTGTATCTACCACTGTCAATTCATCTTTTGCACTCTTTGAATTAATAATACCTGCTAACAGTGTACCACCTATAACCACCAATAATAAAACACCAACGGCAATCATCGCTTTTGCTATTCTGCTGTTGTATGTTTTCCTTAACTGGTAAGCGCCGTAGGCCTTGTTCTTACCGTCAAAGATGATATCAAGTATATCAGCGTCTAAGATTTTATTTGCTTCCATTTCGAAGTTATTTTTTAATTAGATTCCAAAAAAAACGGATTCCATAAATTATTTTATTCCGTTTACTTCTTCAGTTTTTTTAATGAGCATTTTTTCAGTTTCAGATATTTTATCTTCAGCATAATGCCCGGGCTTTACACCGCTTATCGTCATTTCGTCTAATATATTGATGGCATTTTTAAAAGTAGATTTATCATCAGATTTTATAACGTACATCAAATCCCCTTCAGGTGTATTTTTCTTTTTAGTTACAATAACATCTCTTATCGCCTTAAAAGTAGTGCTCTTAAATTGTTCAGATAGCTTTAATGGATCAAGTTGTCCAAAATAATAATATACCTGGTCTGCTCTTCCCAAAAGAATAGTCATAGCTCCTGACTCCTTTACTTTAATCTGGTCATCTTTAGTATCCTTAGGCTCATTCATATTCATGGCCGTTGCTTGACTCATTGTTGTAGTAAATACAAAAAAAGTTATTAGCAAGAAACCAAGATCTACCATTGGAGTAAGATCTACTCTTGTTGATTTTTTTACCGCTTTTTTTACGCCGGGTCCTTTTTTATGTCCGCCACCCGAAGAGGTATCCATTTCTGCCATGTCAGTTATTTTTTAAATTTAAAAATCGCTATTGCGCTTCTGTTTTTGGCGCATTTGCCAATTCAGACCCTACCGGAGGTGCAGCACCATTGGTAACGATTCTGAATTTGTATATTTCGTTCTTCTTAAAAGCATCTTTAATGTTCTTAAAAACTGGATACAATGCATCATTATCACCCTTTACCAATAACATCTCCTGCAATGCTTTCATATCTCCACCCGCATATACATTGCTTACACTCCTAATCCAGTCAACCATTTCATTGTTTGTAGTATCTGTAGGTATACCCGGCATTTTTGCAGCATCTAGTTCGCCACTTTGCGCAAGACTTCTCTTCACTTGCCCTAATGGCTGGCCATAAAATGCCTGCTTTTGCCATTTTTGTAATTCGGCAGGTGATAATCCCAAACCTTTGGTTAAATTGACATTTGCAAGAATGTCATTCTTTTTTGTATCGTCTCCAAGCATTAAGAAAGTACGCCCGTCTTTTGTAAGTGTTACAAGTATAGCTTTATCCGGCGCTACTTTACTCGATACAGAGTTAGGTATTTGCACAGCCAATACTTCGGGCGGCTTTTGCTTTGTTGCCAATATAAAGAACGACAGCAAAAGAAACGCCACATCGCACATCGCCGTCATATCTACGGCAGTACTTTTTCTTGGTATTTTAACTTTTGGCATTTATATAATTTTTTTAAAGAGTTACTTATTACAATTTATCAGTTATACATCCTCACGACAAAGCTTCAAATCAAAATAGAAGACTTACATAATCCTTAGATGCAACCGTTGCACTTTTCCATACAATTACTTGTATAAAGACGCAAATGATTGTGTTAAAGTAAAACCTGACTCATCAATACCGTAAGTGATACCATCAATTTTGGTAGTGAAAATATTATAGAAAATAATAGCTAATGCTGATGTACCGATTCCCAATGCAGTATTGTACAATGCTTCAGAAATACCTTGAGACAATTTACCTGCAGCTGCTCCACCACCACTGTCTTCTCCTAGTGCAGAGAAAGAGCGGATCATTCCCATTACCGTACCTAGCAATCCAAGCAAAGTAGCTACAGACGCAATAGTTGATAAGAATACAAGATTTTTCTCCAACATTGGAAGTTCCAAAGAAGTAGCTTCTTCAACTTCTTTTTGTATAGCCATAACCTTTTGGTCAGTACTTAGCTCATTGTTTGTCATCATGTCTTTGTAGCGATGAAGACCTGCCTTCATTACATTACCAACACTTCCTTTTTGTTTGTCGCACTCAGCTAATGCTGCATCAACATTTTTATTAGCAAGATGATATTGAACTTTACGTATAAAATCTGCATTGCTCGAAGTACCATTTGCTTTTGAGATAGTTAGAAAACGCTCAATTACAAAAGTTAATACGGTAAGCATACATCCTATAAGAATTGGAACAATAATCCCCCCTTGGTACATTTTATATAATCCACTCGTAGCACCATCTCTATCAGGCCAAAAACCGTTACCTGAAGCGGTTTTAAAATGCGAAGCATCGCCTAAAATAAATCGCCATATTACGTATCCGATTACTACACATAATAATGGGGCTAACCATGAAATGGAATTGCCAGATTTTTTCGCCTGTACTGAAGTTACCGGTTTAACTGTTGCAGTTGGTCTTACGTCTGCCATAAAATTCAAGTTTTTAGAAAGTGAGATTTAAAATAATTGGTTTTATAAAAAGCATTTCAAGCATTTAAAAAGATGCTTCCCGTTTTTACTCGGAACGCACAAGTTAATAAAATAATCGAAAGTAATTCTACGCATTAAAAATATTTTATTTTAAGGAAATAGAAATCTTTTCTTGTTAAATAGTTATCAACGTTTTAAGTTTTGAATATAAATCGGTATGCTGCTCCTCGTAAAAAATTGAATTAGTTTATGTTTTATAAGCAACGTAAAAAACTTATTACGTTACTTACAACTTAAAGTTTCAACTAATGGGGTTGAAATTTTTCAAAAAATTTATCTGTATCTGTAGTATTATTCATAACGTAGAGCTACAATAGGATCTAGCTTACTGGCTTTAATGGCCGGAATAAGCCCTGCCAGCAAACCAACTGCCGTGCATACAACCACCGCAATACCAACCCACATCCATGGCACAACAAAACCGGTTTTTAATATTACGGCCACAATATTTCCAACAAGTATTCCTGTTATAATTCCTACAAATGCACCCATCAAACTGATCAATACACTTTCATACAAAAATTGTGAACGAATATCTTTTCTTGTTGCACCAAGTGCTTTTGTAAGACCTATTTCTTTCGTGCGTTCATTTACCGCCACCAACATAATATTCATAAGGCCAATTGCTGCGCCAATTAATGTTATAAACGCAATACCGATTGTACCCTTTTCTAAAAACCCAAGGTTCGTTAAAAGTGATTGCGCTATGCTATCACTTTTATCTATAAAAAAATTTTCATCGTCTGTTACCGCAAGCTTTCTTATGGGCCGAAAGGTAGCAGTAGCCTCACCAACAGCTACATCCATCAACTTTAAATCTGGCACCATTACGGCAACAGTATACGATGAGGTTTGTGTTGCATATTGCCTTCTAATATTATTAACTGTTGTTACAACAATGCGGCTGGTGTTGAAAAATGCACTGCTTGTTTTTTCTTCCAATACAGCAATAATTCTGTATGGAATATGGTCAACATTTATAACTGCATCAATTGCTCTTGCATTGTTATCAGCAAATAATTTTTGAGCTACACCGCTTCCTATCATACAAACATTTCTACCGGCATCAACTTCGGTTTCAGTAAAATTTCTGCCATATGCTATAGTAAAACCATTCAGCTCCAAATAGTTTTCATCGCCTCCTGTCACATTAACATCGGGGTTTGTTTTTTTTGTGGGGGAGTTTACAACAATATTATTTGCACCCCGTAAAGCAATGCCAACTTTGGTTGCAGGGAATGTAAATCTTTCTTTAAATGCTTTGGCCTCATCGTAGGTTATAGGGATACCGTTATTCGATTTTTTTTCTTTTAAGCCAACCTTGGTTTTTTTTGTGGCTTCCCTTCTATTGCCACCTCCGCCAAAATTTATTCCTCTGTCTTTATATCGTATTCCAAAAGCATTTGCTCCCATCGTAGAAAAACTGTTCGTAAGTCCAAGGCTTGCAGCTGTTATCGCAGTTATGATTAGGATCAACGCAAAAATTCCTAGTGCCATAATAATGATAGTAATGGCTGTGCGTAATTTGTTTCCTTTTACATTTTTCCACGAAAGTGCGAGGGAGTCTTTGTTAGTCATTCGTTTGTTTGTAGCTTAAAGGTAATGGCTCGCTTAAAAATACCAAACTTGTTTTTATAGACGGCAATACTTTTTATAAGAAGCAAATTTGATTTAGAGATCATATTGTGAAGTTACAGGGAGAAGTTACTGAGAACACAATACAAGGATCGGCCTTAAATGTTCCGTCACAACCTTATCCCGCATTATAATTTAGCCTGTATTTTTTAGATTGATAAATATATTATGAACGGTTAACCGGTTGGCACATATTTCAGGTTGCTTTCCTTAAATTTATTCCATGAAACATACCTACAAAAAAATACTGTATAGTGCAGCCACGATAGTGGTGCTTACAGGCTCCTATCGCAGCTTTGCACAAACCAAAGCAACAATATTTATAGATCCGGCCAACATGGATAAATCTGTAAACCCCGGCAATGATTTTTACACCTATGCAGGTGGTACCTGGGTGAAGAATAATCCCGTTCCTGCAAAAGAAACCAGTTGGGGCAGTTTTAACCAGCTAAGAAATTTCAATGTTAACGCAGTAAAAAAAGTATTGGAAACAGCTGTCGCAGATAAAAAAGCTGCACCTGGTTCTGTTACAAAAAGGGTAGCTGATTTTTACAGTGCCGGCATGGATTCTCTTACAATCGAAAAAAGAGGATACACGCCAATTAAAAGCATGTTGAAAGAAGTAGATGACGTACATACAATAGCAGATGTTCAAAAAATGATGGCACGTTTAAGGGTGAATGGTGCAGGTTCTCCCTTGTATGGCTTTTCTGTTGGGCAAGACCGTAAGAATGTGGAAGTTATGATTCCTCAGTTGAGCCAAGGCGGTACAACTTTACCGGATAGAGATTACTATCTTAAAAATGATACTCGTAATGTGCAAATACAGGATGCATACAAAAAATATATGGCAACATTATTTTCGCTTACGGGCCATACAACTGCACAAGCAGAGGAACATGCGCTAACTGTTTACAAAATAGAAAAACAATTAGCGGCAGCGCAAATGAGTAGAGTAGAAATGAGGGATCCATACAAAACGTACAACAAATTCCAGCTGGAAGATTTAAGCAAAACCACAGAAGGAATGAATTGGAGGACTGTTTTAACTGACCTGAAGATTAACAAAGAAGACAGCATCTTAGTAAACAATCCATCTTTTTTTAAAGAGGTGGCGGGTATGATGAATACAGTACCTCTTGAAGATTGGAAAACTTATCTACGCTGGAATATTTTAAAATCTGCAGCTCCTTATTTAAGCAGCAGTTTTGTTGATGCCAACTTTGCTTTCACTCAAGTACTTAGTGGTCAAAAAATTCAGACACCACGCTGGGAAAGGATGTCGTTGCTTACAGACGGTTCAGTTGGTGAGTTATTGGGACAGCTATATGTAAAGGAATATTTTAAGCCTGAAGCTAAGGCACGCATGACTGAACTGGTTAGCAACCTACGCAAAGCATTTGCTGTTAGAATAAACAATTTAGATTGGATGAGCCCTGCAACAAAGGTAAAAGCACTCGCTAAATTAGCTGCCTTCCGCCCTAAAATTGGTTACCCTGATAAATGGAGAACCTACGAAGGCCTTGCAATAAACAGCAATACTTATTTTGAAAATATTAGAAATGTTGGTCAGTGGAATTACAATTATATGATTAGCCAACTAGGAAAACCTGTGGACAGAGAACGTTGGGGAATGACGCCGCCTACTGTGAATGCCTATTACAATGCTACTTTAAATGAAATCGTTTTTCCTGCAGGGATTTTACAGTTGCCCTTTTTTGATGCAAAGGCTGATGATGCACTTAACTATGGTGGAATTGGTGCCGTTATAGGCCACGAGATGTCACATGGTTTTGATGACAATGGCAGCAAATATGATGCTGATGGAACATTAAGAAACTGGTGGACAGAAGAAGATCGTACCAAGTTCGATTCAAAAACTAAAAGTCTTGCAAAGCAATATGATGAGTATACGGTATTAGATACCATCCATGTAAACGGCAAACTTACCCTTGGTGAAAACATTGGTGACCTTGGTGGTTTAAACGTAGCATACGAAGCATTTAAAATGACGCCGCAGGGCAAGTCAATAGCCAACAATACGATTGACGGATTTACGCCTGACCAACGTTTCTTTTTAGCATGGGCGCAGGTTTGGCGTGGTAATATTTTACCTCAAACAGAAGCGCAGTTAATTGTTACCGATCCCCATTCTCCGGGCCGCTACCGTACAATCGGTGCACCGGTAAATATGGATGCATGGTACAACGCTTTCAATGTAAAAGAAGGAGATAAATTATACAAAAAACCTGAAGACAGAATCAGAATGTGGTAATAAATAAATTGTTTTACAATTCAAAAGGCAGCCTTTAATAGGGCTGCCTTTTATTTGTTTGCATAATAATTTAGTTGAAAGATAATTGAGTTAAGAATCCCAAAAACTGCCCAATTACTAGGCTGTTATTTTATTGAATAAGTATTGAGATATTCTCTTTGATAAAATAAAAACCATTGAAAGTAATATTAGGAATGATACATCCAGCCCACAACAAATTCCGGATAAATACCAATGGCAATTATTAATATAGCGGCAATTGCTAGCATTATTTTAAAAGGGGTACTGATGTCTTTGTCATCAATTACTTCTACGCCCGGCTCTTTAAAATACATGGCTTGTATAACCCTGAAGTAGTAGTAAGCGCTGATTGCTGCAAAAAGAACGGCTACAATAACAAGCCAGAATTTACCGGTATTTTCCGCAGCCGCCATCAACATAAAAAATTTACTTTGAAACCCTGCAGTTAACGGAATACCTGTAAGAGATAATAAAAAAACAGTCGTGCACAGCGCAATTAATGGATGTGTTTTACCAAGTCCATTAAAGCCTTCAATAGTGTAATCGTTCATTTTTATAAGTACAGCAAATACACCAATCGTTGCAATACTATAAGCTGCCGCATACAATAACAAGCCTTCTTTTGCTCTATCATTTAATGCAAACACTGCCAACATCATAAAGCCTGCTTGTGCAATGCTGGAGTACGCAAGCATTCGCTTTACACTCTGTTGAAATACTGCAGTCACATTCCCAATCAACAGAGTCATCACCGTAATAAAAACTATGAGATTTTGCCATTGCCCCTGCACTTTGCCAAAAGCATTTTCAAACAACCGAACAAATGCAAAGAATCCAGCAACTTTTACAATAGTACTCATAAACGATGTAAACACTGTCGGTGCACCATCGTATACATCGGGCGTCCAAAAATGAAAGGGTGCTGCAGATACTTTAAATGATAAAGCTATGATCATAAACACCAAACCAACTGCAATCATTACAGGCATAGTACCTTCCCCTATTTGAATATTATTTATAAAGAATGATCCGTTAGCGTTACCGCCATAAATAAACGCAATACCCATCAACATGATACCTGTTGAAAATGCACCCATTAAAAAATATTTTAAAGATGCTTCGTTACTTTTTAAATTTCTTTTATCGCTACCGGTGAGAATATACAATGGTATAGACATGATTTCAATACCTAAAAATAGCAACAATAAAGTGTTGTAAGTAGCAGACAAACAAACACCACAAATAACAAAAAATATCAAGGCGAAATATTCACCCACATGCTCTCCAACTTTTTCAATATCTCTTCCACTCAATAAAAAAAACAATAGCGTACAAGCTAATACCACTGCAATAAACGTTAGGTTAAAGCTGTTGATGTTAAGCATCTCCTTGGTATCAATATTCAAATGCAGTGAACCAATATTGAATGCATTTAATTCTAATGCGTTTGCAATAAACACCACTATTATACCTACAATAGCAAGATATTTCGGTGTGGTTTTACTTTTAATAAAAACACCGGAAAACATCATTAAAACTCCCCAGATTGCAGATAATAAAATTGCGTTCATAATTGTAAACAAATTTTGAATTAAGAATGATCAATATGATTTTATTGAATCAAACCTCTTTTCTTAATTCCCTATTTCCGACTCCTTTAAATATATATTTTACTTCCTTATTTTACTGCTGTTAAACTAGTTACAGCTTCTTTTGCCAAATCAATCATCGGCTGCGGATAAACACCAAATGTAAATATCATTACTACAATTAGCCCTAGCCCAAGTTTTTGAACAAAAGAAATATCTGTAAAGTTTGCTGTTACTGAATTCGTATTGCCGTAAAAAACTTTTTGTACCATGTTCAGCGTATACACTGCTGCAATAATAATTGCAAGCCCTGCAACAGCAGCCATCCAAATGCTATGCTGGTAAATTCCGGCAAACATCATAAACTCTCCTACAAATGCATTTGTAAGTGGCAAGGCAATATTTGCAAATGCAATTATTACAAGCATGATAGTAAGTACAGGAGCTTTTTGCGCAATTCCACTCAGCTCACTCATATTTTTTATTCCTGTTTGCCCTTCTATCATTTCAATAACAATCCACAACCCTATAATGTTTATACCGTGGCTAAACATCTGTATCATTACCCCTTGCAAACTCATTTCATTCATGGCAAAAATAGCCGCACACATTAAACCAATGTGGGCTATTGATGAATACGCAACCAACTTTTTTAGGTTAGTTTGCAGCATCGCAATACAACTTGCATAAATAATTCCGGCTACGCAAAGTATCATTACAATATTGGTAAACTTGGGTATCGCCAAGGGAAAAATTGGAATGAGCCATTTAATAACGCCAAACAAACCCATTTTAACCATAATGCCTGAAAGCACCATCGTTACCGGTGTTGGGGACTGATCATACGTATCTGGCTGCCAAGTGTGAAACGGAAAAACCGGCATTTTTATAGCAAATGCTACAAAGAATAACCAAAACAACCAGCTTTGTTCTCCCTCATTTAAATTGGAGTTATAAAAAGAAGCCAAAGAAAAAGAATGCAACGATTGTACTCCATCTTCAAAAAGCCTTGGTCCGGTATGCAGGTAAACATAAATAATACCCGTAAGCATTAACAATGAACCTAAGAAAGTATAAACAAAAAATTTAAATGTAGCCTGTATTCTTTTTTCTCCACCCCATTTACTGCAAAGAAAATAAACAGGAATGAGCGCAAGCTCCCAAAAGAAATAAAATACGAGTGCATCTTTTGCAATAAAAACGCCCATCAATCCACATTCAGCGAGCATCATTAACCCAAAAAAGGCACCTGCATTTTTGTAAGCATTTTTATATGTACTCAGAAAAATAATTGGAAATGAAACAGCCGTAAGAAGCGTAAGTATTCGTCCAGAACCATCGAGAGAAATATAAAAACTTGTGCCTAAATTTCTAAGCCACAAATAATTTACGGCGTTGTAGGTAGCGTAAGTATCTGCAGTGTACAAAAGGCTTATTAATGCTACGGCTAAAACAAATAACGATCCTGTAAGAGCAATGGCTTTTACACTCTTTTCATCTTTTGTAAAGAAACAAATTATACCTGCCAATAAAGGCAACCAAAGCAACAATTCAGGAAAAGTAATAAAAGTACCCAAAGCCTAATTTTTTATAAACAATTGTATAATAAATAACAGTAACATTCCAATAACCATCAACAATATATAAGCGCCTACCTGACCGCTTTGCAGCCAACGCAACTGGCGACTGCCGTAGTTTACGAATTTACCTGTGCCATTTACAAATCCATCAATTCCTTTTTTCTCAACCACATTATTAAAGAATGCCGCAAATGATTTAAACGGCTGAGTAATTACTTTATCATAAATCTCATCAACATACCATTTGTTTTCCAACACTCTCGTAAGTCCTATTGCAGGCACTTCATTATCTCCATTGTAAGTACTGAATTTCTTTAACCCAAACAATAATGAAAGTAAAGAAAGTAAAACAGAAACACCCATAATGAGAAACTCAGTGTTATGACTGATTTCGTGTTTAAGTGCAATAGCATTGCTCTGTGCGAATACTGGTTCTAAAAATGCTTCTAACTTATGACCACCATGTATAAATATTTCGGGTATACCAATCCAACCACCAACTACTGCTAATATTGCAAGCACAATTAGTGGAAATGTAATCGCTTTTGGACTTTCATGTAAATGGTGCTCCTGATCGTGGGTTCCTCTAAACTTTCCAAGAAAAGTCATTGCATACAAACGAAACATATAAAATGCTGTCATCATAGCTCCTGCAACACCAATACCCCATAACAAAGGGCTTTTTGCAAATGCACCTGCAAGTATTTCATCTTTAGAAAAGAAACCTGAAAACGGTGGCATTCCTGCAATGGCAATGCAGCCAAGCAAAAAAGTAATGTTGGTAATGGTCATGTACTTTTTTAAACCTCCCATGTTGCGCATATCCTGTTCCCCTCCCATTGCATGTATTACACTACCTGCACCAAGAAATAGCAACGCTTTAAAAAATGCATGCGTCATTACGTGGAATACAGCACCTGTGTAAGCACCAACCCCGAGTCCAAGAAACATATAACCTAATTGGCTCACAGTAGAGTACGCCAGTACTTTTTTAATATCATTTTGTTTAATGGCAATTGATGCAGCAACGATGGCGGTAGTTAAGCCGATGATGGCAACAACATTTTGCGTGGCAGGCGCCATTGTATACAAAATATTACTACGTGCAATCATATAAATCCCGGCAGTCACCATGGTAGCGGCATGTATCAATGCACTTACGGGAGTTGGACCTGCCATTGCATCTGGCAGCCAAGTGTACAAAGGAATTTGCGCACTCTTACCACAGGCACCAACAAAAAACAATAAAGTAATTCCTGTAATATCTGTAGTTGATAATCTTGCAAGACTTGTAGCAGAAAAAACCTGATCGTAACTAACGGTACCAATTACCGAGATTAGCCAAAAAAGTCCCAATAAAAATCCAAGATCACCAATGCGATTCATGATGAAAGCCTTCTTAGCTGCATTAGTATAATCATTGTTTTTAAACCAATAGCCAATTAATAAATAGGAACAAAGCCCTACACCTTCCCAGCCAAAAAACATAATCACATAATTGCCTCCCATAACTAACAATAGCATGGAGAAAACAAATAGGTTTAAATAAGAAAAGTATTTAGAAAAATCTTTTGAGTCTTCTTCATGCATGTACGATGTTGAGTACACATGTATGAGAAAACCAACGCCTGTAATGATTAAAAGGAACAATGTAGAAAGCTGATCAATTTTAAATTCGAAAGGCACCGTTAGCGTCTCTATTTTAAAAAGATTAAAATAATGTGCAACATGGGTATTACCCGCTTTTACCTGAAAGAAAACAAATACACTTAATGCAAATGAACCAAAAATTGCTGCGCTTGCAATAAGCCCGGCTGCGCCTTTAGATAAATTATTTCTAAAAATGCCTGTGATAATAAAACCTACCAACGGCAGAAAAGGAATAAGCCATACTATTTGTAAAACATTGTTCATACTTTTTAAGAAAGACCATGGACGACTGACGATAGACCATGGTTAATTTATAAAAGCTTTTAGCTTTTGTTGAAAATCTTTTGTTTAAGTTTTTATATAATAAAGTATTTAATTTTCTAGTACGTTTAATCTAAGGCTTGAATCTTCTTAATTCTACCGTCGTCTATCGTCCATTGTCTGTGGTCGATTTCTAATTTTTTAATCTATTTAAAAAATTAACATCAATACTGTGTGTATTTCTATACAACATTACAATAATCGAAAGTCCCACACTCACTTCTGCCGCTGCTACAATCATTATAAAGAAAACGAAAATTTGTGCATCGCTTGCAAAGGTCGGCAATGCCTTAGCAGCTGTACTTGCTGCATGCATGTTAGAAAAAGCAACGAGTAATAAATTAACTGCATTCAACATTACTTCCACACACATAAATACAATGATGGCATTTCTGCGGGTTAGTACTCCTACAATACCAATTGTAAAAAGTGTTAATGATAATGCTATGTATGCTTTTATATCCATTTAAATTTTATTTCACAAACCATCTTCTTGAGCGATTAGTTTTATTTTCTTAATCAAATAAATGTTACAGTTTTACATAAACTGCCATCCCAACTCCTTGCGATGCCGCACCAATACCAAAAATATCTTTTACTTTTTTCTTTACTACACCGTTGAAAATATCAACAGCTTTATAAGAGGCTTTTTTAGTAAGGATTTTAGTTACAATACCTGTTACTACTGATGTAATGGCCGGCGTTAATAATTGCCTTACTGTTTTATTATCAAATTTTTCTGTGCCTGCTATCCCTCTTACTGTGCTGTAGGCTGTTACTGCCGTTCCAACACCTGCCAGAATTTTATAAACTATCAAACCTGTTTTATATGTCTTGTATAGCTTAGTAACATCCTGCACCCCTTTGCTATTAAAGATATTTCCAAGCACTTCAATTCCTTTTAATTTTTCACCCAATAAACCAACTTTATTTATTTGCAGCTTACCCAGTGAAAAAATAGGACTGAATCCCTTTCTTACAGAAAGTAATTCTTTCCTGCCAAGCAATTCTGTCACCTTTCCAAGAACATCCTCTACTTTAATTTGTGCATTTATGGTATTTATAAAAGCAAAACAAGCAATGAAGATGGTGATTAAATTCTTTTTCATTTTGTCGCTTTTAAATTGTTTCAAAACCAATATCACTTCGCCATATTTTTTAATCTTTCTTTCCAATAACTACCGCACCAACCATTGCGCTTAAAAACAACACACTGCTTATTTCAAATGGAAGTACATAGTCTGTAAAAAGTACTTTACCAAGTGTTTTTATTAAACCAGCATTTCCTCCTGCAACCATTACCGGGTGTGCATCTTTCACATTCATGATAGCTGATAATAAAATTAGCAGTAAACTTCCGCCGGATATTATAGCAATGAATTGCAAGCGCTTATTTTTTGCGGGCTCGCTCTCTGCATTTAAGTTCATCAACATCACCACAAATAAAAACAACACCATGATAGCACCTGCGTAAACAATAATATTTACGATCGCTAAAAACTGTGCATTCAACAAAATATAATGACCAGAAATTGCAAAGAATAAAACAATGAGCCAGAGAATACTGTTTACAGGGTTTTTACTCAAAATCATCATTATCCCACTGCCTATAGCCATGATTGATAAGAGTATAAAAGAGATTGTTGTAATGCCCATCTTGCTTAATTATCCAAATGTTTTTTAGGTCTGTTACCCAATGCCTTTTCGTATGCTTCTTTATCTGTAACAGGATTAGGTATTAAAAGATCTTGCTTGTTATACACGAACTGCTTTCGCTGGTAATCAGCAGGTGTAAAGGTTTCGCTTAAATAAATTGCATCTTTTGGACAAGCCTCTTCGCACAAGCCACAAAAAATACATCGCAACATATTTATCTCGTACTTGGATGCGTACTTTTCTTCTTTGTATAAATGTTCTTCTCCGGGCAATCTTTCCGCAGCTTCCATTGTTATGGCTTCTGCAGGACAAGCAACTGCACACAAGCCACAAGCTGTGCAGTTTTCACGACCTTCTTCATCTCTATTTAATATTTGTAGGCCTCTAAAAACCGGGCTAAAAGTTCTTTTTTGTTCAGGGTATTGTATCGTAGGATTGCGAGTGAAAATATGCTTAAAAGTTATAAGCATTCCCTTAAAAATAGCGGGCAAATATAAACGCTCCATAAAACTCATTGGTTTTCTGGATACTTGCTCTGCTCTGTTTGTTAATGCCTGCATAGTTTTTTCAATGGTTGCAAAAATAGTGGTTTAATACCCTTTATTAATTACGATTATTATTTTCTTTTAAACTTTTATTTTCCAAAATATAATATCGCCCCGCCTGTTGCAAGCATATTAAACAATGCTAATGGAATTAATATTCTCCATCCTAAGTGCATCAACTGATCATAACGAAATCTTGG
>JBBREY010000058.1:0-15740 GCA_038225275.1 Chitinophagales bacterium
ATAAATTTGTCTAAAAACATTTTTGCCCTATTTTTGCACTCCCAACGAAAGAAGGGAACGGAAGAATTGGTAGCTCAGTTGGTAGAGCAATACACTTTTAATGTATGGGCCCTGGGTTCGAGTCCCAGCCAGTTCACAAAAGGAGTTCATATGTTGAACTCCTTTTTTTATGCCTTAAATTTGTCACTATGAACGATTTTTTTAAAGGTAAAACCATTGCTATTACAGGTGGCAGCGATGGAATTGGCAAAGCACTTACTGAACTTTTACTTGCAGCAGGTGCTAATGTTTCCACTTGCGGACGTAGCCAAGATAAATTAAATAATCTTCAACAAAATAACAATGACAAACCGCTGCTTTGCGTGCCTACAGATGTAAGTGTTTATGAAGACTGCAAAAAATTTATTGATAAAACTTTAGAGCAGTTTCATAAAATTGATGTCCTAATAAATAACGCCGGCATTTCTATGCGTGCTGAATTAAAAGATGCGGATGTGGCAGTTTTTAAAAAATTAATGGATGTAAATTATTTAGGAACTGTTTACTGCACAAAATTAGCGCTCGATAGTTTATTGCAAACAAAGGGAACAATTGTAGGCGTATCATCAATAGCCGGTTACCGTGGCTTGCCGGGACGTAGTGGTTACAGTGCAAGCAAATTTGCCATGAATGGTTGGTTAGAAGCCGTGAGAACAGAGTTGCTTGACGATGATGTAAATGTAATGTGGGTGGCGCCCGGTTTTACAAAAAGCAATATTCGGAATGCTGCTTTAAATGAAAATTCACAGGCGCAGGGAGAAAGTCCGTTGGACGAACAATCACTGATGTCGGCTGAAGAAGTTGCACAACATATTTTAAATGCAATAGTAAAAAGAAAACGAACGCTTGTTCTAACATTTACAGGTAAACGTACCGTATTTATGAACAAATTTTTTACTTCATTGACTGACAGACTTACCAGAAATTTTTTTTATAAAAAAGGAAAGCTGGTAAAATAGCTTAATAGCTGCGGGTATATTATATTGCAGGTTAAATTATTTATAGTAGATGCCGTTGTTAACCCTCACAAGCGATATAGGTGTACAGGATTTTATGCCTGCTGCCATAAAGGGTCAAATAATGCAGGCTGATCCCACTTTTAATATTATAGATGTAACGCATCTACTCTCCCCTTTCAATTATCCGCAGGCAGCATACGTATGTAGAAATGTAATTAAAAATTTTCCTGCAGGCACATTTCATTTAATACTGATAAATTTATTTGATGAAAAATGCGATCATCTTCTTTTTATAGAACACAACGGACATTATATAGGTTGCGCTGATAACGGACTTATCACGATGATATTAGAAGAAGTGCCGCAAAAAATAACTGCACTAACACTTGAAAAAAATCAACCTCGAAATATTTTATATTGTACTGGTGTTTTTGCAAAAGCATTTAGTAAACTTTCTTCAGGTATTCCTTTCGCTGAAATTGGTTATCCAGATATTTCGATAAAGGTAAAAAACCCATTGAAACCCATGCTGGGGAACAACTGGATAGAGGGGCAGATAATTTTTATTGATAACTTTGAAAACGTAATCGTAAACATCAGCAAAGAAGAATTTGAAGAGCAACGGAAAGGAAGGAAGTTTTCTATAGTATTTAAAAGAGATGAAAGTATAGAAAAAATTAGTGAAACATATGCCGACGTGCCCGAGGGGGAAAAAGTAGCATTGTTTAATGCAGCAGGTTATCTTGAAATCGCTATCAACAAGGGCAATGCAGCAGGACTTTTTGGATTGCAGGGTTTTTCAGAAAGGCAGCAGAAAGTACTACAGGTTCAGTTCTCCAACAACCATATTTTTTATCAAACAGTTAAAGTATATTTTCAATAAAAATTTTACAAAACAACACTAATTAATAAAACACTAAAAATGAAAAAACTATTATTTGCATTCTCTTTGTTGTGCACAGCAAACATGGTAGATGCACAAATGAAAATGCCGGCTCCATCTCCTACCCAAACTATTAAGCAGGATTTTGCATTAGGCAGCATTGAACTTGTATACAGCCGTCCCTCAATAAAAGGTAGAAAAATCTTTGGTGACCTTGTCCCTTACAATGCAGTTTGGCGCACCGGTGCAAATGCTGCAACTATAATTAAATTTAATGATGCAGTTGAAATGGGCGGAAAAAAAATTGACACAGGTTCGTACGCATTATATACAATACCAAATGACGGCAACTGGGACATAATTTTAAATAAAGGAATCACTAACTGGGGTTCAGAGGGTTACAAACAATCTGATGATGTTGTACGTTTTAAAGTAAATACAATGAAGATGAAAGATGCTGCAGAGTCTTTCACCATGCAGTTTGCTAACATAAAGCCCGAGAGCTGCGAACTGCAAATTATGTGGGATAGGACAGCAGTAGCAATACCCATTACCGCTCTAATTAAAGACCGCATGCGTGCTTCTCTTGAGAAAGCCTTGATGGGTGATAAAAAACCATACTGGAATGCTGCACAGTTTTATAACGAATACGATAAAAATAGTTTAAAAGCATTAGAAAGTATTAATGCGGCCGTTGCAGAAAATCCAAAAGCCTATTACATGTGGCTTTATAAAGCTAAAATTGAAAAAGATATGGGAGATAAAAAAGCTGCAATGGCTAGCTCACAAAAATCTCTGGCACTAGCAAAGGAAGCTAAAAATGAGGATTATGTAAAGATGAATGAAGACTTGATGAAGAAATTAAAATAAGCAATAAAGTATACCAAAAAGCCGCTTTTTAAAAAGCGGCTTTTTTATTGCCAATAAATAATTGAAGAAACAGACTTATAAAAATTACAAATATTACACCTATTACATTCAACCATAAAAAGGAAATAATATCAGCTTTGTAAATGACTATAACGCCGATTTGAGCTATTAATGCTGCAATGAAAACTGCATTTGCTTGTACACGTTTTATCCAGAAAGCAACTAAAAAAATACCTAAAATAACACCGTAAAAAATCGAACCTAAAATATTCACCGCTTCAATTAAACTGTTGCCGATATTTTGTGCAAACATGGCAATAATAATACAGAATACACCCCAACCGAAAGTATACCACTGCGAAGTTTTATAGTCCTGCAAAGAAGTTTTTTCAGCTGTAAAAAATTTTTGGTGAAAGTCTATCATCGTGCACGCTGCCAATGAATTTAATGCACCCGCAATACTTCCCCAAGCACTTAAAAAAATAACAGCAAATAATAATCCTGTCAATCCAATGGGCAAATTATCTTTTACAAAACGAAGAAAAATAAAATTAGTATCATTAGCATCATCACCGGGTAAAGCTTTTTTTAGTTCAGTTTTGTAAGCTAGCCGCTCTGCTGACATGGCCACTGCATCTTTTCGAGCAGCTGCATCATTATAAGCCGAAGTAATTTTCTGTAACCGTGGCGCTGATTCAGTTTTATTCGCAGCTATGATTTTAGTATCATCAAAATAAACCGGTGCTTTGTGATAGAGATAGAAAGTAAAAATTAAAATCCCGATCAGTAAAATAAAAAACTGCATCGGTACTTTTACAAGCCCATTCATTAATAATCCTTTCCTGCTTTCTGCAATGTTTTTTCCAGTTAAATATTTTCCAACCTGGCTATGGTCAGTACCAAAATAACTCAGTGCAAGAAAAAATCCACCAATCAATCCACTCCAGATATTGTATTTATCTTTCCAGTCAAAGCCTTTGTCAGTAAAGCCTGTGGTTATTACATTCATTTTGCCATAAATGCCAGCTTCCTTAACTGCTTCTTTAAATCCCATACCTTGCGGCAACATACTTACTGCTATATATCCAATTAAAAAAAGAGAAATAAAAATGATGATCATTTGTAGTTTCTGCGTGTGTGCTACCGCATTTGCCCCACCACTCATGGTATAAATAATCAAAATTCCACCCATTAAAATATTGGTGTAATAAATATTCCAGCCCATAATAGAACAAAGAATAAGTGACGGAGCATAAATACTCACACCTGTACTTAACCCTCTGGAAATTAAAAACAAAAACGAGGTGAAGGTTCTTGTTTTTACATCGAAACGCTTTTCTAAAAATTCATATGCTGTATAAACTTTTAATTTACTAAAAACCGGAACGAAAAAAATACTGATCACAATCATTGCAAAAGGCAAACCAAAATAATACTGCACAAACCGCATTCCATCTGTGTATGCCTGTCCTGGACCTGTTAGATAAGTAATTGCACTAGCCTGCGTTCCCATTATACTTAAGAGAACGAGGTACCATGGCATACTTCTGTTACTTAAAAAATAACCTTCTAAGTTTTTTGTTGAACGGCTCTTATAAATTCCGTAAACAACAATGCAACACAAAACAGTTATCAGAATTATCCAGTCAATAATATTCATTGTTACTTCTGCGGTTTAGCTATCAAATTTGCAAATAACCTATACGCACCGGGCACACCTGCAGGCAATTCTCTAAAAAATACAAGCCCTGTATAGATGTATTTTCCTTTGCCGTAGTCAGCCACAATAAGGCTTCCATCCTGTTCACCTTCTCCAGGATCTTTCATACTAATTATTTTTTGAAAGGCAGGATCTATCCTTTCAGCATGGTAAGTGCTTCTTTCCTGAATCCATCCTTCAAAATCTTTTTGAGATATTTTATTTGGATAGTTTAGTGCGGGATGATTTGGCAATAAAAAATTTACTGTTGCAGTTTCGTCTGTAATCCGGTTTCTGCTGATTGTAAAAGGATAAGGAGAAATAGCTGCTTTTACAGGACCAATAGAATTATTTGTATTGTATTGTGTGACCAAAACACCTCCATCTTTTACATACTGCATTAATGTTGGGTATGCATTGCTTAACCATTCATGTATATTGTATGCACGAACACCAGTAACTATCACATCGAATTGCTTCAATTTGGATGGCGTAATATCTTTTTCTGCAAGTATTGTTACCTTATATCCCATCTGTTCCAATGCCTGCGGCACTTTATCACCTGCACCTTCTATATAACCAGCGGAACTACCCACAGTCTTTAAATCAATCTTCAACACTTTCACTTTATCCTGATAATTATAAAACACATCCGGTATATGATCGTAACTTATTCTTTTAAGCGAAGTATATTGGTGTTCATACATAGAGGGAGCAACGAGCTCTCCGCCGATAGAAGTTACCCCGTCATTGGGAAAATCTTTTCCACTCAAAGTAGTCGAAAAATTAGACTTTGCATTCTTTTCCATTGCTAGTAATGTATCTGCCACAAGCTTATTTTCTTTACCAACGGTTGTATAAAATTTTACTTTTTCTTTTAGATTGATATTAGATTGTACAGAAAAGTCAACCAGCCTTTTTTCATCTTTTTTATCATTTGAAAAAATAAGAAGATTAGGAGTGGCATTAATAAATACAGGTGTTACAAGTTGTATTGGTTGGTACAATTCTCCTTTTACGGGGTCAGTATACTTGTATTTTATTGGCCTTCTAAAACTATACGAGTTGCCATCTATATTCAAAATAAAATCAGCATAATAATTGTTGTTTTCAGGCTTTCCTATATCTTCTTGATCTGCTACATAAGAACCACTATTCATTTGCTTTTCTAAAAAATAGGGTTGTGTTGGAGATATTTTTTCATCAAGTTTTATGCTAACTAATTTTTCCTGATTTTCATTAGAGTTGGTATTTGTAAAGGAATAGTCTTTACCAAAAGTTTCAACTTTTGCACTTGTAATATCTACTCCAGAGCGGTTAATTAAAGATAACCTCAAAGTAATACTGTCTCCAATAACATTTAATTGATTTACGGCAGTTATTTCCATAAACAATCCTGCGCATTGGCCTATTAAGTTTTGAATAAGCTCCTGCTTATCTTTTGTAAGGAAAGGTTGAAATTCAAGATAATTTCTTGATAAGGCTTCCAGTTGGTTTATAGATTTTTTAGGAGTAGAAAAATCATAAGTAGCAATAATATTTTTTACAGCACTAAAATACTTTTCGGCTTTTTCAGTTTTAAGGGCACTTAAATCTACACCATCCATTAAATCATTTACTGGCTTCTCCCCTTTTATAGTTGTAAAATATTCAAACGATTTACCTCTTTGTGCCGGCACACCAAAACCCTGACTCTTGTGCCTACTGCGGCTTTCAGCCGCTATTTCGCCATAGCTTTTCCCTAAAACAGGATTATAAACACCACAATCAATTTTAAACTGATCCTCTCGGGTTGTATTGTTTCCACCGAAATTAAATGTATTCCACATTAATCTTTTTGCCTGCCACACTGTTACATATTTTAACTGTTCAGGAAATTTTGTTGGATCGGCAGCAGCATCAAATGCTTCTCCAGCTAGTATCGCTGATGCGGTATGGTGGCCATGGCCGCCTTCTCCCGTTGTTGGAAACCGAGTAATAATCACATCCGGTTTAAATTTCCTGATAACCCAAACTACATCAGACAAAATTTTATCGTGTCCCCAAATCCGCATCGCTTCTTCAGGGTTCTTACTAAAACCAAAATCAAATGCACGACTAAAAAATTGTTCCGCACCGTCAATGCGACGAGCCGATAACAACTCTTGTGTCCTAATTAATCCAAGATCGATTCCCTGATCATCACCAATTAAATTTTGTCCCCCATCGCCTCGGGTAAGACTCAAATATCCGGTACGGAATTTTCTTTCATTTGCCAGATAAGCAAGTAGCCTCGTATTTTCATCGTCGGGATGTGCCGCTACATACAATACACTTCCAAATACTTCCAGCTTCTTCATTTGCTGTAAAATATCAGCCGCCGAAGATGTAGCAGACGTTTGTGCATACGTGTTGTTTAGAAAAAATGTAGTTCCTAAAACAAGCAAAAAGTATTTCTTCATTATATAATTATTTTATTTACCAGATTTTCAATCTTAATTATTGACCTACAAAAAACACAGCATTCGTAAACAGCATTTTTCCGTTTTCCCAAAAGCTTCTAAACAATGGATTATCGGCAAAGAAAACAACCGATCCCCTACCCATTGGCAATTCCCCTAGAAGCACAGCATCTTTTAAGTTTTCTTTTACCTTAATACCAACAAACCCTGCAACCGGCTGCGTTCTTCTAATAACACCTACGTTCCATCCATCTCTTAAATATTCGTATGCATTTTCATTTAATTTAAGCGAGTAATAATAATTAGGATAGCCATAACCAAGCGGATGTGTATTATCCAATTCCATCTTATAAATAGCACCGGGTATATTGTTGGTAACACTTTCTTTTTCCCTTTCTGCATACTTTTTTATGGCTGTGTAACCAAGCGCAGTATCGGTTTTATCTTCAGGAAGTTTCTTCAATTTTATTCCCCAATCAAGCCCTGAAATTTGCTTTACAGCATTTTCCATTGCAATCAATCTTCCACCATCTCTTACCCATTCCCTCAAACCACTTGCTGCTTCCTTATTTTTTAAAAAATTATAATTACCATCAACAATTATGATAGTGTTGTAACTTTTAAAATCTGTATTATCAAATTCTTTTGCATTTATCAGCGTTATTTTTTTGTTCAACTGTTGCTCAAACAGATGCCATACTTCTCCTGCAGCAGATGCTGACACACCCTCACCGGTAAGCAAAGCAACTTTTGGATTTTTAATAAAATGAATTTTATTTGATCCTGCATCAAAACCATTTTGCGAAAATCCCGAGGACAACGTTTTAAAGTCAGTTTTAAACTCATTAAATAAGGATGGTATTATTGCCATTTTATCTTCGTTCCCTTTCCTAAGTATCAGCAAACTTCCTTCTTTGTATTGTGCATCGTCATTTACAAAAGCGGCTTCAGCAAATCTCAGTTTTATATTTTCATCAAGTAGAGCGCTAACTAATTTTGTTTCATTAAAACTGTTATAACCTACTACATAACCATACGCATTTGTATTTGTTGAGGCAGAAGAAACATTTACATTTTCAGCAGCAATTGATGGGATGATTTCTTTGGTTGCGTAGGTTTGTAAGCCGTATGCATAAGGTAGTGCCCATGCAGTAATATCATAGGTAGCACTGTCATTAAGTTTTGGTTGAGGTTCAAACAATACTTTTAAAAGCGAAGCTTTAGGTTGTGCGCCATTAATAACAATATCATTTTTTTGAAGCGTGAAATTTTCCTCTTTTTGGCTAAAATAATTATAGCCTTTTACACTGTTGTTGGAAGTTGCAAAACCGAAAATAATTTCATTTTTTTGGAGGAGATTTTTTAGTGCAGAAATATTGCCGTTTTTAGTATTTTTTATAACATAGCTTTTGTAGATAATATTAGTACCGCCATTGCTTTCATCAAAATATTTTTTAAAATTTGATAAGAGTTTCCCTGCATTTGCTGATGCGATTTCTATAGTACTCATGCTTGTTGCAAAATGATGGTCAATTCTGTCAGCCAATGTTAATGTATCACCGTTTTCTAAGGCTATAGAAGTACCACCGCTGTTGTTACCTCCCTGCTCGTAAGTCATACCGATACTACCATTAAACAAAGGATATGTATCACCGTATGAAGGATAGAAAAGGTCAAAATATTGTTTTGTGAAAAACAACCAGCCGTTTGCATCAAAATACTTTGCATGGTTTTTACCAACCGTTACCTGAAAGTCTTTTTGCCATTGCGTTACTGCTTCATGAACAGGCTCTGCAGCAGGTGCGAAATAATAAGGCGAGTTTGGAGATTGTTCATGAAAATCGCAATGTATTTGTGGCATCCATTGCTGGTATTTTACAAGACGGGCTTGCGATTCTATTTGCGTTTGCCATGCCCAGTCACGGTTCAGATCAAAATTATAATGGTTGGTTCTGCCACCTGGCCAAGGCTCATCGTGTTCTCGTGCATTTATATCGGCATTCGAAAATTTACCACTCACTTGTGTAATCCAATTAACATATCTGTCTCGTCCGTCAGGGTTTAAACAAGGGTCGATAATAACGACGGTGTTTTTCATCCATTCGTTTAAAGATGCATTCGTACCGCTTAATATTTCATAAAGCACTTTCATAGAAACTTCTGACGAACTTGGCTCATTACCATGCACATTATAACTCAGCCAAACTATTACGGGGGTGTTAAGATCACCCGGTTTATCTTTAAGTAAACCTGTTAATCGTAAATTATTTTTACGTATTTCATCGATTCTTTTTAAATTTTCCTTGGTCGCTATAACAGCCATTAGCAAGGGTCTACCTTCATTTGTTTCACCATATTTTTCAAGTTTTATTTGTTCAGGAAGCGCTTTTGCTACTGACTCAAAATAGTTTACAATTTTATAGTGTACTGTAAATTTACTCCCCAATTTGTAGCCAAGAAAAGCATCGGGCGTTGAAATAGTTTGAGCCTGAGTGCCAATTAGAAAAGCAAAGAAAAATAATAAGCTGGTTGATAGTTTTTGCATACACGTAATATTATGGCTGTGAAATTATATTGTAAATAGATAAAAAACGATTTTATTTTACCTACGACATCCTCTCAAAAACTGCCAATTAAAAATGTAGACTTATCAAAATGATTTGCAAAACCAAAACCTTACATTTGGGAATGAAAAAATTTTTATTACTTATAGCCATTTTTTGTGCCGTTGGAACACAGGCTCAGGTTACACATTTTAGTTACAACAACACAAAAAATATAATTGTAAACAAAGCCGCGGTAGTATCTGCACATGCGCTTGCAAGCAATGCAGGGATTTTAGTTATGAAAAAAGGTGGCAACGCATTTGATGCTGCCATTGCCACACAACTGGCGCTTGCTGTAGTATACCCCGGTGCAGGTAATATAGGTGGTGGTGGTTTTATGGTTGCTCATACCAGTTCTGGAAAAAATATAGCCCTTGATTACAGAGAATCGGCACCTTCAAAAGCAAGTAAAGATATGTACCTCGACAGCGCCAAAAATGCTGTAACTATTTTGAGCATGGAAGGCAGACTTGCCAGTGGCGTGCCTGGAACAGTTGCGGGGTTATTTGCAACACTTAAATACGCTAAACTTCCTTTCTCAACATTGATAGCCGAGGCTATAAGCCTTGCAGAAAAGGGCTTTGCCCTAACAAAAGCGCAGGCTGAAGATTTTAATAATAGCCGTGCAGTCTTTTTAAGAAACAATAAAAACAGGGTAGCCTTTTTAAAAGAAACTCCATGGAAAGAAGGCGATATTTTGGTACAAACCGAACTTGCTAACACATTGAAGAGAATTAGAAATTATGGTGTAAAAGGCTTTTACGAAGGAGAAACAGCCAAACTTATTGCAGCGGAAATGAGCAGTGGCAATGGTATCATTACAGAAAATGATTTGAAAAATTATAAAGTCAGGGAAAGAGTAGCGATGCAGTTTCCTTATAAAGGTTACGAGATAATTACGATGCCATTACCTAGTAGTGGCGGAATTATTTTGCAACAGCTATTTAAAATGACACAGCAAAAAAACTTAGCTGCTCATCCCTTTCATTCGGCAGAAAGTATTCAACTTATGGTAGAGGCTGAACGACGTGCTTTTGCTGACAGAGCAGAATTTATGGGAGATGAAGATTTTGTAAAAGTTCCTGTAACAACACTTGTGAGCGAAAAATATTTAAAAAACAGAATGTTAGATTATGTTGAAGGAAAAGCAGGTGACAGTAAAAAAATTAATCCGGGCCAAATAAAGGAGAGTGAAGAAACAACGCACATCAGCATTACGGATGTGCAAGGGAATGCGATTGCAATAACTACGACCCTTAATGATCATTTTGGAAGTAAAACAATTATTAGCGGTGCAGGCTTTGTAATGAACAATGAAATGGATGATTTTAGTGTGAAGCCCGGCGTGCCAAACATGTATGGAGCTATTGGCAACGATAAAAATGCGATAGCTCCCGGTAAGCGTATGTTGAGCAGCATGACTCCCACTATTGTACTCAAAAATAATAAACCGTTCATTGTTGTTGGCACACCGGGAGGAACTACCATTCCAACCAGTGTTTTTCAAAGTATAGTTAATGTTGTAGATTATAAACTGAGTGCTGAAGATGCGGTTAATAAACCTAAGTTTCACCACCAATGGCAGCCTGATGTGGTGTATGTAGAAAGTGATTTTGATAAAGATATTGTAGCCACACTTACAGCAATGGGTTATAAAATAGTACAGCGTGGGGCAATTGGCAGAACTGAATTAATACAAATAAAAAATAAAAAAATTATTGCCGTTGCAGATAAACGGGGCGATGATGATGCACGAGGATATTAGATGAATGTAAGTTTTTTCTATAAATTTTTAGCGGATAAAAGTGAGTAAATGACAGAATCCAAAAACTTACCATCGTAAAACTCATTCTCTTTAAAATGAGCTTCTTTGATAAAATTATTTTTGTCTAAAACCTTTGCTGATGCACTATTTTCAGGATCAATAACCGCTTCAAGAGAGTGCATATTCATCTCATTAAAACCGTAATCAACAACTAATTTTATGGCTTCTGTTGCAATACCTTTTCCTTGAAATTCCGGGGCAAGCATATAGCCTATTTCAGACCTGAAATGCTCCCATTTAATTCGGTAATGTCCAATAAAACCAATCAAAGTATTGTTGCCTTTTAATGTAATGGCCCAGTTTATTCCCTCATTCGTCTCCAACTTTTTTTGTATCATCTTGATTAGGTCCATTGCATCATCAAGATTTACGCACAATGGTCGTGGCACATATTTCATCACCTCCGGATTGCTACGCATAGCAAATATTTCGTTGACGTCGGCAGGATCAATTTGTCTTAACAGCAAACGTGAAGATTCTAAATTTTTAAACGGCAAAAAAGAAAATGATTCCATAATTAAGATTTAAGATTTAAATACTATCGTTTATTTTATCTTCTTTTTCAATGTTCTAAATTCGATATCCATTACATCATACTTCTCATCAGAAATCCATGAGTAATGCCACCATTCCGTTTCAAGGCTTTTAAATCCAAATTTTTCCATTGTGGTTTTCAACAGTGTTCTGTTAGCAATAATATCAGCAGGAAGATTTTTTGTAAATGTATGATGGGCGCTGTCCGTAAAATTATCAAATGCAGTACCCATATTCAGCTCTTTTTGGGTTTTTATATTTACTAAGGTTAAGTCTACAGACACACCTCGGTTATGTCCACTACCAAATGCCGGGTTTGCAACATAACGCTCATCATGAATAATATCCCACATTAATTTTGTAACAGAATAAGGGCGGTAAGCATCAAAGATTTTCAAACCTAAACCCATATTTTTTAGCTGTTGTTGCATCACTAGAAGAGCCGCAGCCGGGTCTTTACGTAAATATGTTATATAGGCTGATTTGTATAATTTTCTTTTTGTAAAATTGTTAGACGAATTGTATTTTAAGTCAAGAATTATAGTCGGAACATTTTTCCGCAGATTGACCAATTGGTTATTTTCATTTAGTTTGACTGTCTTTTTATAAACTGCAAATGTTGAAATGATTGGCAACGACTGTGCAGCGACTGACGAAACAGTGAAAAATATTACATAAAAAATTAGATAGAGACTTAACTTCACTTAGTATGGGTGTTTAGGGTTCAGTGTTATAACGATAGCTATTATTATTGAATAAAGTTATTGCGATTTATTAAAACATATTTAAAAAACGGTACTAGATAAAACATTTTAATTTTAAATAATAAAGAACAAAAAGGCGAATAAATGACAGTTGAAACAATAGACAACAATGGCATAGGTATAAAATTGATCAGTACAGAAACAGCACTTGCGCAACTCACTGAAAAATTAAAAACTAAAACTGCTTTTGGCTTTGATACCGAGTTTGATAGATTTTGCAGAGAATATGGATTTAAGCTTTTTCTTTTACAAATATTTGATGGCGAAACCTGTTATCTCGTAGACCCTCTGGCAGTAAAAAATCTTACAACATTATGGACGGTTTTTGAAGATGCATCGATTTGTAAAGTGGTTTATTCTTCTTCGGAGGATATACAACTTTTAAAACTAAACGGTTGCAATATTAAAAATGTTTATGATTTGCAGATAGCTGCAAAACTTTGCAATAACAGCGCAAATTCATTTTCTGATCTTATAAAATTAATGTTCAATGTGGAGCTCGATAAAAGTATGCAGCGATCTAACTGGCGCCCCAGACCACTAAATAAAGCACAGCAGGTTTATGCGAGCAATGATGTGATATGGCTCCTAAAATTAAAAGACATTTTTACCAAAACTGCTGCTGCAAATGGCGTCACAGAAATGATTGATGAAGAAAACGTTTTATGTGAAGAGGTAGTTGCGACCATGTATACTGTGAAACTTTCTGCAAAACAAAAAGTTGCAAACAGTAAATATCACCAGGAGGAATTACTTAAACTTTTTCATTTACGCAACAAATTTGCTGAGCAATACAACATGCCCCCTTTTCAGATAGTAGCAGATGAAACCCTCGAGAAAATTATCGAAGACAAAAATATTTTTTTGAGTGAGCCATTTAAAAAAGGTTTTTGTGGCAAATTATTAAACGATGAAATAAACAAACAACTTTTTTATGATGCAGTTGTATCTATTGACGATGAAGTAGAAAATCTTCCCACAAAAAAAGTTTACGAAAAAAACGGAGACCGGATTTATTTTCAGGCTCCTAGCAAGGAGTTAGTTGAGAACAATTGCAAAAAAATAAGTGCAGTGGTGATTAATGAATATGGTGAAATAGCTGCTGAATTTATTTTACGAGGATTAAAAAAATCACTTTCATCGATGCCCTTCTCAGAAATTAAGTTACGAACTTACCAAAGTGAAATTATTAAAGCAACCTGCAAAAAACTACATCTTGAACTTTAAAAAACGACTGCTGTTCAGTGCAAAAAGCGATTAAATACCTTACCAAAAAAAATAAAGTATTTGCGTCAATTATTGAGCAATATGGAACACCAGTTATTGCTACACGGCCGCAGGGCTTTGAAACATTGGCACTTTTAATTTTAGAACAACAGGTTTCAATTGATTCTGCCAAAGCAACTTTTTTAAAATTAAAAAATGCTGTAAAATCTTTTACACCAAAAAAATTACTCGCATTAACAGATGAAGATTACAGAGGCTGTGGTGTAAGTCGCCAAAAAACATCGTACATAAAAGCCCTTGCAACTGCTGTAATAAATAAAGAAATTGATATAGAAAGCCTTCCATTTAAAAGTCCTGAAAAAGTAAGAGAAGAACTCATTAAGATTAAAGGAATAGGTAACTGGACCATTGATGTTTACCTAATGTTTTGTCTGGAATCAACTGATATTATTCCCTTAGGAGATATTGCCGTTGTAAATACCATTAAAGAATTGTTCAACATCCATAGTAGAGATGAAATGGAAACATACTCCCAATTGTGGAGCCCACACAGGTCGGCGGCTACTTTTTTACTTTGGCATTATTATCTTGGAAAAAGAAATAGAAAGGTTACTTATTAATTTACAAACCACCATCTTATTCCAAACCTTATCATGAGGCCTTGTGTTGGATAATGTGGTGCAGCAAAATTATTATCTACAAAACCAAAACCATTTGAAAAGTTTGCTGTGTTTAAATTTTCTGCACGTAAAAATGCTGCAAAGCCTTTGATTCTGAAGTTTAAAAAAGTTGAAATATCTGGCCTGTTGCTTATCGTAGCAGTATCTTGCGGACTAAACTGTCCTAACAAAGGTGAGTAATTATTGGCTTTATAAGCAGTGTAGTAGCGTATTTCCAAACCAGTACTAATTCTTAAATTTTTAAACAAGCTTCCTTCAAAAGCTATACGGCTTCTAGTATAAAGAAAAGGAAGTTTTATGGGTGCCGCTTTATCTGTTTGCTGCAAAGTTGCGTCCGCATAATAGAAAAAATTCTTTTTAAGCTTTATCTTCTTTGACGCAAAAAACTGTAAAATGTTTATCGGTTTATTATACTGTTCTGTTTGATAATAATTTTTAAAATAACTATAATTGGTCAGTAGATAATTATTAAAACCAAATTTAATAAACGGGTTGCTTGATGTTGCACCGAAAGAAGTAATGTTCTCTTTCTTGTACTTGTTTATATTACCTAAATTAAAAGATGATCGATTATCAAATATAAAAGAAGGTGTACGGTTTACGTTATTGAAATAGAAATTTACATCACCAAGTTTCTTATTCAAATACCTGCCGATAGTGCCTTGTACACTATAATCGCCACTGTTCAGTCCGTTTAAATAATATTCGCCTTTCAATAAAACATCCCATAATTTATTACGAGTTCTGTTTCTGTATTCACCATGCAGCAGCACATTATAAAAATTATAATTTCCTGTTTTTAAATTGGCCTTTAAGTTTTGCAAGCTTGCACCCGCAAGAAAAAACTGTGCTGAATTTTTTGTATCGGGAAATTGTATCAGTGAAAAATCATTGGTGATGGATTGCCATTTTTCGTACAGTTGAAAAGTATCTAATCTTTTTGGGAAATTAATACCATACCAATTTTTATAAATCAAAGAGTCTGCAACTGCATCTTTAAAAAGATATGTATTTGTAGAAATGGTAAGTGTGTGCTGCAGCCTCAGTTTTGGGTAAAATAAATATTCGGTTGTTGAATCGTTTACAGCAACAGAATCTCTTTTGCCGAGGTCGTAGCTTTGGCGAAGAAAAAATATTTTCTCCTTGTAAGTGTTACCCGTTTTCACTGATGCCTGAAAAGGGTTAGGCTCATATGGTAATGCACCACCTAAAT
>JBBREY010000059.1:0-15692 GCA_038225275.1 Chitinophagales bacterium
TCCATTCCCAAATCAAAATATTGAATAGGAACTTCCAAATATGGAAGTATCAATTTATCTTTTATAAATTTCCAGATGATCCTTGTCATCTCATCTCCATCCAGTTCAACAACCGGATTTGCAACAACAATTTTACTCATAATTATTTTTACTTTTTTTCAAAAATACGATAAAAGAAGTTTTAAAATATTCAATGAGAATCTATTGTGTTTTGTATGAATTTCTTAATACCAACATTACTCTAAAAGCTGTACTTTCAATTTAGATATTTTAACCATAAAATTAAGAAATCATGACTACACAAGAAGTTGCTGACAAATTTATGGAACTGGCAAACCATGGTAAATACAACGAAATTCAGGACAAGTTATATGCAGATAACTGTGTAAGCATAGAACCTGAAAACTCAAACGGTATGAACAAAGTAGAAGGGTTGCAAGCGATAAAAGAAAAAGGGAAAAAATTTAGTGAATCTATTGAAGAAATGCACAGTGGCTTCACGGGAGAGCCAATAGTTGCGGGTAATTACTTTTCCCTGGCGATGGGTTTTGATGCTACCATGAAAGGAATGGGCAGAATGAAAATGGAAGAAATAAGTATGTATGAAGTGAAAGATGGGAAAATCATTAAAGAGCAGTTTTTCTTTTAAAAGCTAAAATGCCTTTGAAATTTCAAAGGCATTTTTCAAACTACATATTTTTAATAATTTCATCTGCAAATTCACTCGTCTTTAAAAGTGTTCCCTCCTTCATTAAATTATAAAAATCTATTGTTACCGTTTTATTCCGAATAGTTTTGCCAACAGCGTTGGTAATTAAATCTGCAGCATCTCGCCAACCCATATATTCCAACATCATCACACCGCTTAAAATTACAGAAGACGGATTCATTGTATTTGTATTTGCAAAGCGTGGTGCTGTACCATGTGTAGCTTCAAAAACCGCATGACCGGTTAAGTAATTGATATTTGCACCCGGTGCAATACCAATACCACCAACCTGGGCAGCCAATGCATCAGAAATATAATCTCCATTTAAATTTAATGTTGCAATAACGGAATAGTCTTGAGGAGCCAATAAAGCCTGTTGCAGAAAGTTGTCAGCAATGGCATCTTTAATAATTACTTTTCCGCCCACCGCACTTATTTTCATTTCTTCATTTGCAACAGCCTCACCACTTTCTTTTTTTGTTTTTTCCCATTGTTGCCATGTGTAAACCTGTCCACCAAATTCTCTTTCCGCCAGTTCATAACCCCATTGTTTAAATGCCCCTTCGGTATATTTCATAATGTTGCCTTTGTGCACAATGGTAACACTTGGCAATTTATGTTCAATAGCAAATTCTATTGCAGAGCGAATCAATCTTTCACTACCATCTTTACTTACCGGCTTAACACCAAGGGATGTTGTTTCAGGAAAACGGAATGCTTTTACCCCCAATTCATCTACTAGAAATTTCAATAGTTTGGTAGCTTCGGGTGTGCCAGTCATAAATTCTATCCCCGCATAAATATCTTCAGTATTTTCTCTAAAAATCGTCATGCTCACTTTCTCAGGTTGCCACATAGGCGAAGGTGTTCCCTCAAAATATTTTACCGGACGAAGACAAACATATAAATCCAGCTCTTGCCTAAGTGCAACATTTAAACTTCTGATTCCTCCACCAACTGGTGTAGTAAGCGGACCCTTAATTGATAACAGATAATCCTTAAAAGCCTGCATCGTTTCATCGGGCATCCAACTGCCAGTTGCATTAAATGCTTCTTCTCCTGCAAGCACTTTTAACCATGTAATCTTTTTTTCGCCACCAAAGGCTTTTTGCACCGCCGCATCAAACACGCGTACACTTGCTTTCCAAATATCAGGACCAATACCATCACCTTCAATAAATGGGATAGTTGGATTGTTTGGAACGGTTAGCGTTCCGTTTTGCATGGTTATTTTTTGAGACATAAGGAGTAGCCTCTCCTTTCATTCCCGGAGGGAAGAGAAATGGAAGAGATCGATTTTTTAGATTATAATTTAATTTTTTTGATTGTTGAATCCAAAATGAATTATGACATTCAGTTTACTATTGACATTTTTGCAAAAATACGTTTTCATTTTTTGAAACGGTAACGAAAATCAGTTAAAAACTTATGATTTGTACTTTATAAATTCAAGTAAATTTTCTAGAATTTTAAATGCCCAAACTACAATTTACCCACTCACTATCAAACTTTACACCGTCAAATTTTTTATAAAAATTGATGGCCGGCTCATTCCAATCCAACACCTGCCAAACAAGCCCACTGTATTTTTTTATTTTACATTCTTCAATCAATTTTTCAAATAATAACTTACCAACTCCTCTGCCACGCATTTCTTCCGTAACCAACAAATCTTCCAAATACATTCGCTGTCCCTTCCAAGTGCTATAACGAATGTAATAAAGTGCAAAGCCTTTCACAACATCATTCTCTTTTGCTACAAATGCCTGCCAAACAGGATTTTCGCCAAAACCACTTTCTACAAAATGATCCATTGTAACAGTGACTTCATCAGGCGCTTTTTCGTAAACAGCCAGCTCGTGCACTAATTGCATTATAGCTACACAGTCTGCTTTAACTGCTTTTTCAACAATTATTTCCATCTTTTTCTTGCCAATTTAAAACTAATTATTGATTGAAGTGTAAAGTATACTTTTGTACAAATAAAGAATTTACCTGTAAATGAAAAAGATGCTTACGCAATATGCCGCTTACAATCTTTGGGCAAATCAAAGACTTATTGAAGTAATAAACAATCTTACTGACGAACAAACTGAAAGAAACATTGTAAGCAGTTTTAATGGGATTCAAAAAACGCTTCTCCATTTATGGGATGTTGAAAATATTTGGTGGCAGCGCTTAAAACTAACAGAATTGCAAGTGTGGCAAAGTGATACCTACACAGGTTCATTAATGGAGCTTACTAAAAACTTACTGGCCCAAAGTAAACAATGGAAAGACTGGATAGACATTGCTACTGAAACAGCTTTAACACATGTGTTTATTTATAAAAATTCAAAAAAAGACCAGTTTAAACAACCAGTCTACGAAATGTTGATGCACCTTTTTAATCATCAATCGTATCATCGTGGCCAGTTAATAACTTTGATAAGGCAGGCAGGGGAAACCAACATTCCCAATACTGATTTAATATCTTTTCTTAGAAAGAAATAAAAAAAGCCCTCGTTTAAAACGAGGGCTTTTACTTAGTTGTGATCTACCATCACAAGTTTAACACCATACCCGATGTAACCTGGAAATGCTAGTTGGTATTCAAAATGTATAAAATCTCTTTGTACTAACCCGATGCCTTTGGCATAAATTTCTTTTGCAAAATCTCTTGAAGCAATATTTGTTTGGTTTGGCTGCCCCGCCGGTATTACAGGCAAATTTACTGACTCATCTATCTCATTAACAGTTACTGTGTTTGCAAGGCTAAATGTTCCTATTTTTTTTGATTGTTCAACATCGCTATAGAAATAATCCCAATCTGCTAGGTACTGCAAATCTGTTCCGATCGACGTCACGTCTATAGCAGAATTCCCCTTCCATGTTTTATCATCTTTTATTGGTTGTGTCAATTTTAAAAAACGAAGATTATTTTCTGTAAACTCTAGGTTTGTTCCTGTATTTACTGCTAAAAAAGTATTGTCAGGCGTAAAAGTTCCGTTTGGTAAGGTTCTAATATAACGAACTATTCTAAAAGCTTTGCGGCCCAAAATATCTGTTAGGGAATCAGCAGTTAAATATTTTACCTCATAAAATTTGTGAGCCTCGGTTGCGCCAAAATTTATGTATACGAGCGAATCCAAACTATAAGTGACATATTTACCAACAGCAAGCGGCGCATAGTCAGCAATTTGTATCGTTTGAAGCTGCTCGGATTCTTTTTTACAGGCTGCAAAAAAAATTACCAATGTCAACAATGGAATTATTTTCTTCATAAAATAAATATACAGTTTTTAAAAGAAGATTTTATTATCAAAATCCCCTCTGTATAACGCCACCACCTATCAAATCATTGCCTTCGTAAAAAACAGCGCTTTGCCCGGGTGCAACACCTTTCACATTTTCATAAAATTTTACCGTTATGCCACCATCCGTTGCATACATATTGCTCAATGCGCCTTTATCCTTATACCTAATTTTTGTTACTGCTTCCATTCCATCGGTGATTCCTTCGTATTTCATCCAGTTTATTCCCCGTACTGTCATCTCCGTTTGGTTCAATGCATCTTCATCGCCCAATACAACTGTGTTTGTTTCAGGAATTATTTTGGTTACAAATGCAGGTTTGCCCAGAGCAATATCCAAACCTTTTCTTTGGCCAACGGTATAAAATGGATACCCTTTATGCTTGCCCAAAACTTTACCGTCTGTATCAACAAAATTTCCGCCATTTACTCTCTCTTCCAGCCCTTCTACCTTACGTTTGAGAAAACCACGATAATCATTATCAGGCACAAAACAAATTTCATAACTCTCACTTTTCTTGGCAAGCTCAGGGTAACCAAAATCGTGCGCCATTTGCCTAATTTCCGTTTTATGATAGGTACCCAATGGCAATAAAGTACGCTTCAATAAATCCTGCTGCAAGCCCCACAATGCATAGCTTTGGTCCTTGGTTTCATCTATTCCTTTGCTAATAAAATACCTACCATTTGTATGTTGGTGTACTTGGGCGTAATGTCCTGTAGCAATAAAATCACAATTCAAAGCATCAGCACGTTTAAGCAATGCCCGCCACTTTATATGTGTATTGCACATAACACAAGGGTTGGGTGTGCGCCCCGCAATATATTCTTCTACAAAATTTTCAATTACAAAACCGCCAAACTCTTCTCTTATATCTAAAATAAAATGGGGAAACCCATGTTGTACAGCCGCTTGCCGTGCATCATTAAAACTATCCAGGTTACAACAACCGGTTTCCTTTTTGCCTGTGTTGCCCCCGCCACTTGTTTCGTAATCCCACGTCTTCATGGTAATTCCTACAACCTCGTACCCTTCTTTGTGCAGCATAAGCGCAGCCACCGTACTATCAATACCGCCACTCATTGCCATCAAAACTTTTCCTTTGCTCATGTTGCAAAATTACTATTTACAATTGAGTATTTGTTGTTGATATGAGTAGTTTTTAGAAGCATGAACCGTTAAACTTTGCTGATAATTAATATCCGGTTATCCGCTGCAAGTCCGCACTCGTGCCTCGCTTGAGAGCTTTTCGCTGCTACCCGGGCTATGCTCAGCATTTTTTCATTGTTCAACTTTCTTAGACTTTAATAATGCAAATTAATAATGATATTAAGCAGCTGTTTATGCATATTGGTTTGGTATCATCTTTGTAAAACATAACCAAACATCAGCATGAAAAAATCTACATTGTTCACTAGCATTGTCTTATCTCTCTTTTTGTTTAATAATTGTGCACGCAATCCTGTTTCTGGGAAGAGGCAGGTCGTTTTAATGTCAGAGGCTCAGGAAATTGCAATGGGTAAAGAAGCTGATCCGCAAATTGTAGCACAATATGGGTTATACGATAATAAAGCTTTGCAACAATTTATTACAGAAAAAGGAAAAGCAATAGCTGCAATTTCTCATAGACCAAACCTTGCTTATGAATTTAAAATTGTTGATTCAGATGTTATAAATGCATTTGCTGTGCCTGGCGGCTATGTCTATTTTACAAGGGGGATAATGGCTCATTTTAATAACGAAGCGCAGTTTGCAGGTGTACTCGGTCATGAGACAGGGCATATTACAGCAAGACATTCGGTAGCTCAACAAAGAAATTCATTGTTTGGACAATTAGGAATTCTCGCAGGGGTAATAATCAATCCAGAGCTCGGACGATTTGCAGAAACAGCGTCACAAGGTTTAGGGCTATTATTTTTAAAATTTGGCAGAGATGCTGAGCGCCAGGCAGATGAATTAGGTGTAGAATATTCCTCAAAAATTGGTTACGATGCAAAACAAATGGCAGATTTTTTCCTCACATTAGAGCGGCAATCTGAAGGCACTGAAGCTGCAGCGTTGCCCACTTTTTTATCATCTCACCCAAACCCGGGCGATAGATATGTAACAGTTAATAAATTGGCTGTTGATTGGAAACAAAAACTAAATCTTACCAATGCCATCGTAAATAGAAATACCTATTTACAAAGAATTGAAGGGCTTGTTTATGGCGAAGATCCACGCCAAGGATTTTTAGAAAACAATATTTTTTATCATCCTGAATTAAAGTTTCAGTTTCCGACTCCGAGTAACTGGAATTATCAAAATACACCACAGAGAGTACAACTTGCTCCAAAAGATGGCAAAGCACTTTTAATGATGACACTTGCACCCGGTAATAATTTGCAGGAAGCAGCAAATACTATGCTCCAGCAAAATGGCATAAGATCTTTAGAAACCCAAAGCACCACAGTAAATGGCTTAAACGCAATAGCAATTGTAGCGGAACCGCAACCACAACAAGCTCAGCAGGGACAACAACAGCAACAACAACAGCAGCAACCTAGTGTGCGTATCTTATCATACCTAATTGAATACAACAAAGCAATTTATTTACTATTGGGTGCAACTTCTGCTACAGAATTTAATTATTATTATCCAATCTTTAAAAATACAATGGAAGGTTTTAGACCGTTAACTGACCAGGCGAAGATTAATAAAAAGCCAGAGCGTATTAAGGTTAAAACCATCAGTAAAGCAATGACGCTTCAACAAGTTCTAAAAAATTACAATACACCAGATGCAAGGCTAAATGAACTGGCTATTTTAAATGGAATGAACCTTACAGATATGGTGGCTGTAGGGATGATGATAAAAACAATTGGGCAGTAAAAGAGTAAATTATCACGACTATTAAAATCTATTAACGGCTGTATCGAAATTCGGTGTAGCCGTTTTTTTATTCGATTTTGCCTGCTTTGCTTTTCTGTGGTCCGTGGTCAATGGTCTATGGTCGCTCGTCTTTATGCATAATCTTATGAGTCAATACGAATAACTCTACACTCAATTCTTTTATCTCAATACTTATTTCTATTTTCGCAGTCTCAAAAACAACTAGTAATGGGTCGCATATTTGAAGTAAGAAAAGGTGCCATGTTTGCACGGTGGGATAAAATGGCAAAAGATTTTACCCGCATAGGTAAAGAGATTGCCATAGCAGTAAAAGCTGCAGGACCGGAGCCGGAAAACAATCCAGCCTTAAGAAGATGTTACTTAAATGCAAAAGCCTGTAACATGCCTAAAGACCGTGTAGAAGCGGCTATTAAGCGGGCGATGGGTAAAGATATTAGCAGCTACGATGAAATGGTGTACGAAGGTTATGCTCCGCATGGTGTTGCAGTATTGGTTGAAACTGCAACAGATAATACTACCAGAACGGTAGCCAATGTGCGTATGCATTTTACCAAAGCCAAAGGTGCGTTGGGTACAACTGGTAGCGTGGCATTCACTTTTACCCGCATGGGAGAATTTAAAGTTAAAAATACTGGTCAAAACATTGATGAGCTTGAGTTAGAATTGATAGATTTTGGCCTGGAAGAAATTGGAGAAGATGCCGATGGAAATATAATTATACGCTGTGCGTTTGCTGAGTTTGGCAACATGAACAAAGCTATTGAAGACAAAAAACTGGAATTGATTAGTGCAGAACTTACCCGCATTCCAGGTCAGTTAATGGAACTGAGTGAGGAAGACGCAAATGATGTATTAAAAATGGTAGACCACATTGAGCAGGATGAAGATGTGCAAAAGGTTTATCACAATTTGAAGTAAAAAAATCTTTTAAAATTGACTTAAAAAGAGTTTGGCTGTTATAACTGCTAACTCTTTTTTTCAGTTTCAGCCTCATCAATAATTTTCTCTTTTTCCTGTTGAGCCCCGGCAACTACCTCTCCGGCCATTTTCTTGGCATCTACCACAATTTCTTTTTCTTTCTCAGCCTCCTGCAAAGTTTCCCCTTTTGCAGCCACCTCTACAATCTGAACTGTTTCCGCATGTTTTGATGGTAAAATCGGTGACCCAAATGCAAGTGCCCATTGCTTTGCAAACTCTGCACCAAGGTACAAAATAATAGAAGAATAATAAACCCACACAAGTAAGATAACCAATGAACCGGCGGCACCAAATGTGCTGCCCACATTTGTTTTAGAGATATAGATCGAAATCAAAAATTTGCCCATTATAAATAAAATAGCAGTAACAATTGATGCTGTTCTTACCTGGCTCCATTTAATTTCGGCATCGGGTAAGACTTTAAAAATTACCCCGAATAAAATAGTGACAATAAACAATGTCAGCAGGAGATTAAAAATGTAAATAAACACGACTGCCACATTTGAAAAATTTTGTGTAAGCCGTTCACTAAACCCATCTATGATGGTGGAAATACCGAGCGTTACCAACAACAAAAAACCCAGGCTACCAATTACGCCAAACGATAAAATTCTTGACTTTATAAAGTACTTTATTCCTGCGCCTTTCTTTGGTCTTACACCCCAAATGGTGTTTATAGAGTCTTGTATTTCTGCAAACAATGATGTAGCTGCTACAAGCAATGCTATGATACCTGCAACTCGGGCAAACATACTTGTGGTAGCTTTACTAGAAGTTTTAATCATCGATTGAACCTGCTCTGCACTGGCTGAACCCACAAACCCTTTTATCTGGTTATAAATGGTGCCTTCAACCGCTTCTTTCTGCAAAAAAATGGTACATAAAAAAAGAATCATAATTAACAGCGGTGCCATAGAAAAGATTGTTGTGTACGCAAGAGCTGCGCTCAACTTCATAATTTTATGTTCGCCAAACCCCCCAAAGGTTTTCTTTACAACAGAAAAAATGTTTCTTAGGCTTATTGTTTTCATCGCTGACAATGGGAAATTTTAGTAATTTAAATGAAGTAAAAGTTGGGACAAATTAAAAAAGGCAACATGAAATAATGTTGCCTTTTTTAATCTTTTATTATTCTCCTTCTGTTACCCTAAAAGAAACCTTGCAGTTAACCCCGTAAGAAACTATTTCCCCATCCCTTACATGTGCTTTTTGATCTTGCACCCAAATAGAATCGATGTTTCTAATAGTTTTAGAAACTTCCTTTACACCTTGTTTTACTGCGTCATCAAAGCTTAATGGAGATGATGCAATGATTTCGATAACTTTTACAATAGCCATGTTATTTGTTTTAAATGAATGATTAAAAACATTGTTTTACAAATACCATTCCTGCTTTTATATCCGTTATTCTTCCATCATATTTCGTATTTCAGCTACTATATTTTCCACATTTGGTTTTGCAAAATAATCGCCATCACTGCCATAACCAGGGCGATGATCTTTACCAGTAAGCGTACGTGGAGAAACATCCAAATATTTATACCCTTTCTGTTCTTCCATTACTTTATTAAACATGTATGCTGCAGCACCACCGGGTACATCTTCATCAATAAAAATAATACGGCTTGTTTTTTTAAGCGATGCAACAATGCTGTGGTTAATGTCAAATGGCAATAGAGTCTGTACATCAATTACTTCGCAACTGATGTCCATTTTTGCAAGTGTTTCCGCCGCTTCCTGCACAATGCGCAAAGTAGATCCATAGCTTACAACAGTGATGTCTGAGCCTTCTCTCAATATTTCGCAAACACCTAATGGTACTGTAAATTCTGCAAGGTTGGTTGGTAATTTTTCTTTAAGGCGATAACCGTTTAAACATTCAATCACCAATCCCGGATCATTGCCCTGCAAGAGAGTGTTATACATTCCTGCTGCCTGAGCCATATTCCTAGGCACACAAACATACATTCCACGCAATGCATTTATAATCATTCCCATCGGTGAACCACTATGCCATATTCCTTCTAACCTATGCCCTCTTGTGCGAACAATGAGCGGAACACTTTGTTGCCCTGCAGTGCGAAAATGAGTTGTAGCCACATCATCACTCAGTGGCTGTAATCCGAATAATAAATAATCCAGGTATTGTATTTCTGCAATAGGCCGCAAGCCCCGCAAAGCCATGCCTATACCTTGTCCCATAATAGTAAGTTCCCGTATTCCTGTATCAAAAATACGGTCGGTGCCATACTTTTCCTGCAGCCCACTAAACCCTTGGTTTACATCACCAATAAAACCAAGATCTTCCCCGAAAGCCGCAACTTTATTGTTGTTTGCAAACAACTGATCAAAATATTTATTTAAAACTTCGTACCCATTTACAGTATTTCCGCCATTATTGAATTGTGCTTTAATTACGGGTACTTTTAACGCAGATTTTGGCCCTTCATTATAAAGAAATGCATCGTATTCTTTGTTATTTTTATTAAGCATGCTCTCATAAAAACTTTTTACATCTCCCGCAATTGCTGCAGGAATTTCATATAATGCAACGGCTAGTGCTTTTAAAATATCTCTTTTGTAAGGCTCTCTCAAAGCCTTTAAATCAGCTGCTTGTTTTAAAGCAGTCTCATTTTTTGTATTTTCTAATAAAATAACGGCATCTGCCAATATGGTTTTTATGGGTGTTAAATATGCTTCCCATGCAGCCTGCTTTCCGCTTTTTACCAATGCGAAAGATTCGTCTTCAATTTCTTTTATTTCACCTTCTTCCGCCAAGGCATTTTCAATGATCCAGCTGCGCATTTGTTTAATACAATCCCATTCTTTTTCCCACAGTAAACGTTCAGCATTTTTATATCGTTCGTGGCTACCGGATGTCGAGTGTCCTTGCGGTTGTGTAATTTCTTCAATGTGAAAAATAGCTGGTGTATGTGTAGCTCTTATTTTATCAATTGCAGGTTCCAGCACTTCGCACATTCCCGCATAATCCCAGCCTTTTAATTTATAAATATCAAAGCCATTCGTGCCATCTTCTTTTTGAAAGCCTGCCAGCGCATCCGATATAGAACCCTTAGTTGTCTGGTATTCTTTAGGCACAGAAATACCATAACCATTATCCCACACAAAAACGGCGAGAGGAACCTGCAATACTCCTGCAGCATTAATTGTTTCCCAAAAATGTCCTTCACTTGTAGATGCATCTCCAATGGTGCAAAAACAGATTTCATTTCCATTGTTGGATAAGTCAGTTTCGCCTTTTAGTTCTTTTACATTTCTAAAAAACTTACTCGCATAAGCAAGACCTAAAGCTCGTGGCATTTGCCCACCGGTTGGTGCAATATCACTTGAAATATTTTTTGTAGTTGCTAATGGTAACCACTCTCCTTTTTTATCAACCATGGGAGTTGCAAAATGCGCATTCATTTGTCTGCCTGCACTAAATGGATCGTGTGTTACATCTGAATCGGCATATAGTTGTGCAAAGAATTGCTGTACAGTGCAGAGTCCACTTGCAAACATGAATGTTTGGTCTCTGTAATAGCCAGATCTAAAATCGCCAGGTTTAAAAAACTTCGCCATGGCAATTTGAGGTACTTCTTTACCATCGCCAAAAATGCCAAATTTTGCTTTTCCAGTGAGCACTTCTTTTCGCCCTAGCAAACTCGCTTCTCTACTAATGCAGGCGAAGCGATAATCAGTTAGTACCTCGTTGCGAAAAGTATCAAAGGTTAATTTCTCGTCATCCGCAACTTCTATAATATTCGTAGTATCCATATTTCTGTAAATTGAGACAAAAATATTGATTTTAAAGTGCTTTGTTAAAAAACAGTTTTAAGAAGTTGAATTATTTCAAAAAGCAAACATTTTTGTATATTTGAGCTATCAAAATGAATGTAAGAAACATGAAAAAATTATTTTTAATCGCCTCATTTAGTGTGGGGACTATGATTGCTGTAGCACAATCGACAGCCGTTGACGTTCATGATGGACATAATCATAGCAGCGAATCTTCCAAGCAAGCTCCAATTGTTTCGACTCCCGTGGCTAACGTTGCCGCTGATGAAATATTGGCCGTAAAGGAGACACATGATTTTGGTAAGATACCACAGGGTAAACCCGTAACGTATAATTTTGAAATCACAAACACCGGTAAGATAGCATACAAATTAGACAATGTTGTAGCAGGTTGTGGTTGCACAACGCCACAATGGGATAAAGAAAAAGTTATTGGTGGCGGAGAAAAATCTTCAATAACAGTAGGATTTAATGCAGCTGCTGAAGGACCATTTACAAAAGCAGTAACTATTACTTATAATGGAAGTCAAACAAAAGTTATAACAATAAAAGGTGAGGTTTGGAAAACACCTGCGGCAAGTGCACCTGCAAATGCAATTCTAAATGACTTTAAAAATTAATTTAAACAACTAAAAAATTAAACATGAAAAAATTATTCTTTGCATTCACAGCCATAGCTTTATCAGCAGGCGCTTTTGCTCAAGTAAAATCTGACGACATCGCAAAAATTAAAGAGGAGACAATTAACCTAGGTAAAATTCCTCAATCAATTCCTGCAGTATCAACTTTTATAGTTACCAATATTGGTAAGACTGATTTGATAATTGAAAGTGCAAATCCAACCTGTGGCTGTACGGTGGGCGACTATACAAAAGCACCTATAAAGCCGGGGCAAACCGGAACAATTACTGCAACATTTAATGCAGCTAATGTAGGACCGATTGACAAACACATGAATGTAAAATTTGCCGGCGCAGAAGATACAAAGAGTATTGGCTTTAAAGGTGAAGTTTTATCTGCAGCAGATTATGCAAAGTATAAAGAGGCAAATCCAACACAGGTAATGGCTAAAGCTGCTGCTACAGTTCCGGCAAAAACTACTATTACAAATGTAAAATCTAAAAAAGGTAAAAAAACAAAAATTAAAACTACAACTGTAGCATCTTAATTAATTAGATAACAACATAAAAAAACCTCTGCTAATGCAGGGGTTTTTTTATTAGCTTTAAACAATCATTTGAAAAAATATAATATGGAATTAGAAAAATATAATTACGGAATGATTGGCCTGGGCACAATGGGTTGCAACCTCGTTTTAAATATGTGCGACCATGGATACAGTGTTGCAGGTTTTGATAAAAATATAAAACAAACTGATAACCTAAATTCACATTCTGCAGAAAAAAAAGTAAAAGCGTTTAACGCCATTGGCGAATTTGTGCAATCCCTGGAAATCCCCAGAATAATTATGTTACTCGTGCCTGCCGGACCAATTGTAGATGCTGTTGTGCTCGATTTAAAACCACACATAAGTGCTGACGATATTATTGTTGATTGTGGTAATTCTCATTTTACAGATACCCAGACAAGGATTGATACACTTGCCAAAGAACATATTCATTTTGTGGGGCTTGGCGTATCTGGAGGAGAAACTGGTGCAAGGTTTGGGCCGAGCATTATGCCGGGTGGGGACCTTGAGGCTTATAAAAAATTATCACCAATGCTTGAAGCTATTTCTGCAAAAATAAATGGTGAGCCTTGCACCGCTTACATGGGTTCCGGAGCTGCCGGGCATTATGTAAAAATGGTACACAATGGTATTGAATATGCCATCATGCAAATGATAGCCGAAACCTATCATCTTCTAAAAATATATGCCGGATTAAATAACAAAAAACTAAACAATGTTTTCGAAGAATGGAATAAAGGAAGACTTCAATCTTTTTTAATAGAAATAACTGCGGCTATTTTTTTACAAAAAGACGAAGAGAGTACCGAAATGCTGGTTGATAAAATTAAAGATACCGCCAAACAGAAAGGTACTGGTGCATGGATGAGTCAGGACGCAATGGCAACCGGCTCGCCAATACCTTCGATAGATGCAGCAGTCTCTGCAAGAATCTTATCATCGATGAGAACGGAAAGAGGACTTGCATCAAAGCTTTTTGATAAAAAAGTTGAATCGGATCTTTGCGGAAATAAAGAAGAATTTATTGTTATACTAGAACAAGCCTTGTATACGTCCTTTGTAATAACTTATGCGCAGGGTTTGTCTATGCTGCAAACTTCGTCTGATTTTTATAAGTACAATACTGATATAAAAACGGTAGCTTCTATTTGGCGAGGGGGTTGTATTATTCGTGCAGCCATGCTGGAAGACATTATGGAAGTTTATCAAACAGAGCCAAATTTAAAAAATATATTAGCTGCAAAAAAGTTTAACGAAGCCGTAAATGTTTCTCAAAGTGCTTTAAGAAAAATTGTACAGATTGGCGCTCAACATGCTATTCCGTTACCTTCTTTAGGTGCCTGTCTTAATTATTTTGATTCGTATAGAAGTGAATGGTTACCAGCAAATTTGATACAGGCACAAAGAGATTTTTTTGGTGCGCATACTTATGAGCGCATAGACAAGGAAGGAACATTTCATACCGAATGGAATGCAGTTATTCAATAGACGTTTAATTGCAGACTACTGAGGCGCAAAAAATAGAAATCATTTAAAAATTTAAAATCTTTAAAGGCTATTTAAATAATAAAATAAATCCCTTAGCGCCTTGCGTCTCTGCGGTAAAATAAAAACATGGAGAATATTACGAAAACAAAACCTACAATTATCACCATCTTTGGTGGCTCCGGTGATCTTACATGGCGCAAATTAATTCCTGCATTATACAACCTTTATTTGGATGGCTGGATAAATGAAAAATTTAGCATTATATGCCTTGGCCGCAGTGAAATGAAAGACGGTGCATTTGTTGAAAAATTAAAAGAAGGAGTAGATCAATTCTCACGCAGTGGAAAATCTGTTGCAGAAAAATGGAATAATTTTTCAAAATATATAACTTATAAAACTGGTGATTTTACAAATAAAGGAACGTTCAGCACCATAAAAAAAGATGTTACTGCATTTGAAAAAGAAGCCAACGAAACTGTAAATAAAATTTATTACATGGCGGTGAATCCGCAGTTTTTTGAAGGTATTGCAGATGGGTTAAAAGAAGCAGGATTAAACGAAGATTGCGAGCACGCAAGACTTGTAATTGAAAAGCCTTTTGGTACAGATCTCGAAACTGCCAAAGCATTAAATGAAAAATTACTGTCTATTTTTTCAGAAGCACAGTTGTATAGAATAGATCATTATCTCGGTAAAGAAACAGTGCAAAACCTGCTCGCATTTCGTTTTGCCAATGCCCTGTTTGAACCATTATGGAACAGAAATTACATTGACAATATACAGATAACAGTTAGTGAAAAAATTGGCGTTGAGGATCGTGGTGGTTATTATGATCATAGTGGTGCTTTAAGAGATATGGTACAAAACCATGTTATGCAATTACTTTGTTTGATAGCGATGGAGCCGCCGGTTTCCTTTGATGCAAATGAAATACGAAATAAAAAAGCTGATGTACTTCATGCCATAAGGAAAATAAAAAGAGAAGATGTACACGAGTTTGCAAGCCGTGGGCAATACGCAGGCGGATGGCAGGAAGGTGAACAGGTAAAACCTTACAGAGAGGAAAAAGATGTACCAAAAGATTCCAGTACCGAAACATTTGCAGCAATAAAATTTTTTGTAGATAATTGGCGGTGGAGTAATGTTCCTTTTTATGTACGCAGTGGTAAAAGAATGCAACAAACCATCTCTGTCATAACAGTGCAGTTTAAACCTGTGCCGCACCAGTCTTTTCCCGAAGAAGCCATTGAGAACTGGCAGCCAAACAGAATGATCATTAACATACAACCCGATATGGGAATTCGTATTCGTTTTCAGGCGAAAAAGCCTGGGTTAAAAATGCAA
>JBBREY010000060.1:0-15669 GCA_038225275.1 Chitinophagales bacterium
AATCGCCATGAAAGATGCCAAAGGATATGGCACAAACAATTTTAAATTAACCCTTGCACCAAATAGTATTGTGCAGGCATTAACCGAAGTTTCAGCATAAGCATAATACCTTTTTAGGATAGGTATTGCCTCGTTCTAAAAAAGTTTCAATGCTGTCGCCTGTTTCTAAATAATCAAATAGATTTTTAATGGGCACTCTTGTGCCAAAAAATACCGGTGTGCCTCCTAAAATTTCAGGATCGATGTTTATTATTTTTCCATCCATAATATTGTTTTTATACCTACAATTTACAACTGTTTATTCAGAGTAGTTTTTGCAGTCTATCTTCTTAAAAGTATTATACTCGTGTTGAAACAGCAGTTAATGCCTGTACAATACTATTTGGTGCAAGGGTTAATTTAAAATTGTTTGTGCCATATCCTTTGGCATCTTTCATGGCGATTGCTGCGGCTTGTTTAAAAATTTCTGTTGATGGCGTTTTACCTTTTAAGAAATTTTCGGCAGTTGTTAATCGCCATGGTTTGTGCGCCACGCCGCCCATAGCAAGCTTTGCACCGGCAATGGTATTGCCTTTAATATCCAGCGCTGCTGCCACAGAAATTAATGCAAATGCATAAGAAGCACGATCACGCACTTTTACATAAGCCGTCCTTTTTGCAAAAGCATCATTGTCGGGTAGTTCAATGGCAGTGATCATTTCGCCTCGCTGTAACGTGTTATCTTTTTCAGGTGTAGTGCCTGCTAATTTGTGGAAATCAGTAAAGGCAATTTTACGTTCACCTTTGCTGCCGCTGATGATGACGTTTGCATCAAGTGCTGCTAATGCTACACACATATCGCTCGGGTGTACCGCAATGCAATTATCTGAAGTGCCGAAAATAGCATGCATTCTGTTGTATCCTTTCAATGCGCCGCAACCGCTGCCGGGTTTTCGTTTATTGCAAGGCATGGTGGTATCGTAAAAGTAAGAACATCTAGTACGTTGCATCATATTGCCACCAACAGTTGCCATGTTTCTTAGCTGTGGCGATGCGCCTGCATTCAATGCTTTTGCAAGCAACGGAAACTTTTTTAAGATTAGTTCGCTTTCGGATACTTCGCTGTTTAGTGCCAATGCGCCAATGCGGACAAATCCTTTTTGTTGCTCAATATTATTTAATGGAAGACCTGTGATGTCAATTAATTTTTCCGGTACTGCAACACCCCGTTTCATTAGATCTACAAGGTTAGTACCACCTGCAATTATTTGGGCAGTGGCATCTTTTACCAGTGTATCCGTTACAGCTTTTTGGGTAGAAGGTTTTACGTAATTAAAGTTTATCATATTGTTCCTCCTTTTTGTTTTGCTTCAATAATAGCTTCTACAATATTTGGGTAAGCACCGCAGCGACAAATATTGCCACTCATATATTCACGAATCTCTTTCTCATTATCAGCATGGCCTTCTCTTACACATGCCACGGCAGACATGATTTGTCCTGGTGTGCAATAGCCACATTGGAAACCATCATGCTTTATAAATGCTGCCTGCATTGGGTGAAGTTCATCGCCTTTTGCCAGCCCTTCAATAGTTGTAATTTTCTTGCCATTCTGCATTACTGCAAGACTTAGGCAACTCAAAACTCTTTGTCCATTTACGTGTACAGTGCAGGCGCCGCATTGCCCATGGTCGCAACCTTTTTTGGTACCGGTAAGTTTTAATTGTTCCCGCAGCATATCCAACAATGTAACCCTTGGTTCCACAGAAAGGGTTTGTGAAACGCCGTTTACTTCCAATGTGATTTTTTGCAGTTCAAAAAGCGTGGCTGCTTTTTCGTCAATATTATCTTCTGCCGCCTTTAAAATTTCGGAGGGAATTAATGCTACTGCTGTAAGCGCAGTTGATATTTTGAAAAACTTTCTTCGGGTATGATGAAGCGTTTTGTTTTCGTCTTTTGTATCTTCTTTATGATTGGTCATAAACGAACTTTATTTAGTAAAGTAAATTACGGAAAATATACTATTGGTTTTCTGCAATGCCGGTTTAAAAAGAAATTAGTTGCTAAAAATAAAATAGCAGCTGAATTGTCAGCTGCTGTTTTAATTATAATTCCGTTTTTTATTTTCTCTGTTTAATTACTTCCATAATCTTTACAGCATGCTCCCTGGAGTTTTCGATAAACAGACGATGTGTATCCATACCACCGCAAATAACACCTGCAAGAAAAATATTCTTCACATTTGTTTCGTGTGTGTCTTCGTTGTAGGCTGGGTTTTTAATTTCATCATAACTTAAGTGAATGCCTGCTTTTTGTAAAAAAGACAAATTGGGTTGGTAACCTGTCAGTGCAAGCACCCAATCATTTGGAATTGTTACAATACCATTTTCTGTTTCAATATCAACTTCTGTTTCCCGTATTTCTTTAATGGTACTGTTGTAATATACTTTAATAGATCCTTCATCAATCCTATTGATAATATCAGGCCGCACCCAATATTTTACCCGTTGCCCAACTTCGCTGCCCCGTATAACCATGGTAACTTGAGCGCCTTTTCGCCAGGTTTCTAAAGCCGCATCTATGGCAGAGTTTTGGGCACCCACTACCAATACTTTTTGAAAAGCATAGAAGTGCGGTTCTTTATAATAATGTGTGACTTTCTCTAAGTTTTCTCCGGGAACGTTTAGTAAATACGGAATATCGTAAAACCCCGTTGAAATGATAATATGATCAGCGGTGTATTGTTGTTTATTGGTCGTGATTGAAAACCCTTTTTCTTGCTTTTGCAGACCGGTTACTTCCACAAACAATTTAATATTTAACTGCTGACTATTAGCTGCACGGCGATAATATTCCAGTGCTTCCGATCGGGTTGGTTTGGGATTGTTTGATACAAAAGGAATTCCGCCAATCTCAAGTCTTTCTGACGTTGAAAAAAAGGTCATGTTTGCTGGATAGTTGTAAATGGAATTGGTAAGGCAACCTTTTTCAAGAATTAAAAAATCGATGCCTGCCTTTTTTGCTTCTATACCGCAGGTCAATCCAATGGGTCCTGCGCCTATTATTATAAGTGGGTAATGTTGTATTGTTTGCAAAGAAATAATTTTTGACAAAGTTAAAAAATTACACTGCCTTATCGTTACGATTATTGGTGTAAACATGTTATTTATCAAGATGAAAACATATTTATTTATTGCAGCCTTGCAAACTGCATTGTGTATTTTTGTCCAAATACTATAGAGGGGACAGGAATTTTCTAGAAACGAAGCATAAGAAAATATGGCAATATTTTAATCACCGGTTGTATAAATGGTGGAGCAGTTTTCTTGAATAGTAATGTTGTATGTAGAGAAATGTGATGATAGCATCTTGTAAATTTTATTTAAATAATCTGATTTAAGTTTTTTCGTACATATGTCTCTCTATATAACATCCCTTAACAGCGGCAGCAACGGAAACTGTTATTACATTGGCAACAATGAAGAAGCCGTTTTAATAGATGCCGGACTTAGCTGTAAGGAAACAGAAAGGCGCATGAACAGGCTGGGGCTTGAGATGAAAAAAGTAAAAGCAATTTTTGTATCGCATGAGCACATTGATCATGTGCGTGGGCTTGCAGGGTTGGCAGATAAATATGGTATGCCGGTGTATGTAACCGAAGCTACCAGAAAAGGCTGTTATCATTTAAGACCCGAATGTGCTTTTTTGTTTGAAGCACATGTGCCGGTAAACATTGGCTCATTAAGCATTACAGGCTTTCCTAAATTTCATGATGCAGCAGATCCTCACAGTTTCAATATTGCTTGTAACGGAATTACAGTCGGTGTTTTTACTGACATTGGCGCACCTTGTAAAAATTTAATAGCACATTTTAAAAAATGCCATGGGGCATTTTTAGAAGCTAATTATGATGAAGACATGCTGGCCAATGGCTCATATCCACATTTTTTAAAGAACAGAATAACTGGTGGAGTGGGGCATTTAAGTAATACACAGGCGTTGGAATTGTTTATAAAACACAAGCCTGCGTTTATGAGTCATCTTTATCTGGCTCATCTTTCAAAAGATAATAATTGCCCAACATTGGTGCAGGAATTATTTGAGAAAAATGCAGGTGCCACGAAAGTAATTGTAGCAAGTAGGTACCAAGAGATGCCGGTTTTACATGTGAGTGGCACAAACAAAATGATCATGCAAAACAGAAAGAAATTGCTTGTAAGCAATCCTGCACAAATGAGTATGTTCTAAATGTCTTCCAGCATTTTTACCACACCTTCTTTTTTTAAAATTAAATAGCCAAGTCGGTCATTGCTAATGCCTTCTTTGAGCTGGTAACTAAAACTAAGCTGGTCATTTTCTACTGCTGTTTCAAAATAATTAAATGCAATGTTTGGATATTTCTTCAGTTCATCACCAATTTCGTACAGGTGGGTTGATAGAATGAAAATGGAGTTTTTTATTTTTAGCAAACCTTCAATTACAGTACTGCTGCATTTCATAGCATCCTGCACATTTGTTCCTTTAAAAAGCTCATCAATTAATATGAGCCATTTTTTACCATCGCTCACTTTTTGTACCGTCGCTTTTATGCGCTGCACTTCGTTAAAAAAATAACTTTCGCCTTTTGCAATATTGTCTATCACATTTATGTTGCTTAGTATGCCATCAAAAAAACTGAGTTTCATTTTTGTTGCAGGTACGCCCATACCTGTGTGTGCAAGGTATACAGCCGTTCCGCATGCTTTTATAAAAGTGCTTTTACCGGCCATGTTTGCTCCCGTTAAAAAAAGAAAATTCTTTGATGGGTTAAGTTGCACATTGTAAGAAATGGGCTCCTCTAACATAAGGTGATATAAATTTTCTGCTTCTAATTGTGGTAAATCATTATCAATAAAAGTAGGCATTTGCAGTTTGTATTTTTCCACTGCCATGGCCATTCCATACCATGCATCCAGCTTTCCAAAAATGGCCAACAGATCCATTATATTATTTTTATAATTATAGCGGATAAAATGTGCCAGCTCCAGCATTTGTACCGGCGTCAAATCTGCTGCTGTTTTGTTTTTTGAAATGATGTTGAGCGCCTCTTTATCAATTATTTTTTTTGCTTCTTCCAGCTGTTTTTTCAAAGGCTGAGGTGTATCGGCAAGCAAAAGAAATTCTACTGCCTGTTTTATCCCTTTGATAAAATCAAATACATGACGAACAGAATATTTTACCAGCGAAAAATCGTGGCTGTGCATTATTTTATAAGTAAAAGCTGCAAAGGAATTGGGTTTGGCAGGTATAGGATCAATCTGCGATTCATAAAAACGTTCAACAACCATTATAGTTCCGTTGCTGATTATAATTGGCCAATGATTTTTTTTATTTAAAATATACAACAAAGTTTGCTGCACATTTTTTATTGATTCGGTACTTTGTAATGGTGAACTGATGTTTTTTTTAAGCTGTTCCTTTCCCCGGCTTGTAATCGTAAAATTGATCTTATTAAAAATAGAGAACTCATCATCTCTGTCAAAAATTACAAGATCTGCAAGGGTGGTTTTATCAATTTCCATCGTGAGTATTGAGATGTTAGTATTGAGTATTAAGAAATAGAAAAGTAATCAGTATTCTTTGGATAAATAAAGTGAGTTTTAAGTAAAACATCGAAATATTTTAACTGAGTTATCTCAATACTCAATACTTTCCTTTATCTGCTAAACAAAATTCTTTTCCCTTTATGGGATGCATTAACTACGCCGTTTTCATAAACAAAGTTTCCGTTTACCATTGTTTTTTCAATGCTTGCAGGGAATGTGGTTTGTTCAAATGGGCTCCAACCGCATTTGTATAGAATGTTTTCCTGCGAAACTATATAGGGTTTGTTTACATCTACCATTACAAGATCCGCATAATAACCTTCACGTATGTAGCCACGATCCTGTATCTGAAAACAATCTGAAACTGCATGACACATTTTTTCCGCAATTTTTTCAAGGCTAATATTACCTTCTTTGTAATAATGCAGCATTAACTGCAGACCATGCTGCACCAACGGCAACCCTGCATGGGCTTTTTCATATGGTCCTTCCTTTTCTAACAGTAAATGTGGCGCATGATCGGTAGCAATTACATCCAATCGGTCATCAAGCAAAGCCTCCCACAAAGCTTTTTTATTGCGGGAGGATTTTATTGAAGGGTTGCATTTTATTTTGTAACCAAGTCTTTCATAATCATCAGCCGTAAAATGAAGATGGTGTACACAAACTTCTGATGTTATTCTCTTATCCTTTAAAGGAAACATATTGCCAAACAACTGCAATTCTTTTTCGGTAGAAATATGTAAAATGTGCAAACGGCTGTTGTATTTTTTTGCGAACTGTATAGCTGTTAAAGATGATTCGTAGCAGGCATCTTCATTGCGTATTAATGGATGATCTGAAGGCTCTAAATTTGGTTTGATGCTTTTAATACTTTCGTATTGCTGTTTAATTATTCTTTCGTCTTCGCAGTGGGTAGCAATTAATAATTCACTTCCGCCAAAAATAGCATCGAGTGTAGTATGATTATCTACCAGCATATTACCAGTACTGCTTCCCATAAAAATTTTAAGCCCGGCGATTTTATTTTTCAATTCATTTGCTCGCAATGCCTGCTCCCTGTTATCGTTGCTTACGCCCATAAAAAAGGAGTAATTAGCTACAGAACTTTGTTCGGCTATATCATATTTATCTTGCAGCAAAGGCAGCGTTAGTACATTTGGAATAGTATTGGGCATTTCCATGAAACTCGTAACGCCACCAGCCACAGCGGCTGCACTTTCCGTAGCAATAGTTGCTTTGTGTGTAAGACCCGGTTCTCTAAAATGTACCTGATCGTCTATCACTCCCGGAAAAAGATGTTTATTCTCGCCGTGTATTTCTATTACTTTTTCTTTTACATTTATAGCAGGAGAAATTTTTTCTATTCGCTCATTTGCAACAAGCAGATCGGAGTGCGTAATTTTTCCTTCATTTACGATAAGTATGTCTTTAAAAAGATACTTTTGCATTCAATTTTACGTTAAGTTTAAAAAAATATTAATCCAGATGCAAATTATTAAAAGCTTCGTCAAACTACTTGTTTTTATTTTACCGATTAGTGCAGCTGCACAGTCTACTTACCTTAACCAAGGGGCAAAAGAAATTCATTTTATTGATCGGCTTGAAATTAAGCAGCAAACCAACACCGATCTTAATTTTTCAACGCTGCGTCCATTTAACAGAAAGTATATTGTAAGAGAAGCTACTTTTTTAGACAGTGCCCGCATGGGGTACAAAGACTCTACCGGTGTAGATAAATACAAAGAATGGACAGATCTTGATCTCACAGACGTAGATGAATATAACCTGCAGAGTTTGTTAATGAACAACAGCGAATGGGTGAATACGCCAAAAGAAAGTTTTTTAAGTAAGAAGCCCCTCCTAAATTCTTTTTATAAGACAAAGGCTAATTTTTTAGAAGTCAATAATAAAGACTTATTTCTTGCAGTAAACCCTGTTTTGCAGTTACACCAGGGAGTAGAACAAGGCAATAGCGAAAGTATATTCTTAAATTCCCGTGGTGTAAATGTTAGAGGACTTATTGGAAAAAAAGTAGGTTTTTCTACCTACCTAACAGACAACCAGGAAAGAGGACCAAAGTTTTTTCAAGAGCAGGTAAATACTTATCGGGCGGTGCCGGGCAATGGTTTTTACAAAACATTTAAAAAAACAGGAGTTGATTATTTTGATGCAAGAGGTTACATAACTTTTAACGCAGCTAAGTTTATTGACTTTCAAATTGGGTACGATAAAAACTTTATAGGTAATGGTTATCGCAGTTTATTTTTGAGCGATTGGGGCAACAGTTATTTGTTTGCCAAAATAAATACCAAAGTATGGAAGTTTAATTATCAGAATATTTTTATGGAACTTATGCCGCAGTTTACAAAAACGGGCGATACCTTGCTTGACAGGAAATATGCTGCCATGCATCACTTAAGTATGAATGTTACCAAGTGGTTGAACGTCGGTTTATTTGAGGGAATTATGTTTGGAAGAAAAAATCGTTTTGATTTTCAATATTTAAATCCGGTAATATTTTACAGGCATATTGAAGGTACGATAGGCAGTCCCGACAATGCAGTTGCCGGCTTGGATTTTAAAGCCAACGTTGCACACAGACTGCAGTTCTACGGTCAGTTTTTGCTGGATGAATTCATCTTATCTCAGGTAAAAAATAACCCTACAAGTTGGGTAAACAAATATGCTTATCAACTCGGTGGAAAATACGTTGATGCATTTGGTGTTAAAAATCTTGATCTACAGGGTGAAATTAATAGAGTCCGACCTTTTACTTATTCTCACTATGCTGATGTATCTAACTACACCCATTACAACCAGCCGCTCGCACACCCACTCGGTGCAAATTTTCAGGAATTTATTGGAATAGCACACTACCAGCCGGCACCTAAATGGACGCTGGATGCAAGGGCGATTTATTTTTATAAAGGATTAGATAGCAGTGGAAGAAACTTTGGTGGAAATATTTTTGAAAACTATACAACTAGAACAGGAGACTTAGGTTACAATGTGGGTAGTGGTGCAAAAGCTACCTGCTTTAATGGTACAGCACTTCTATCTTACGAGCTTAAGCAAAATTTGTTTTTAGATGCATCTTTTCAGTACCGCACCTACAAAGTTGATAACCAGCCTGCACAAAAAAACACTACGCTTGTAACTGCAGGTATTAGGTTAAATATGTTTAAAAGAGTGTATGATTTTTAAGAACCAACATTGATATTTTAAAAGGCAATTATGAAAATGATTGCCCCTTTTTATTCAACGGTTAAAGAAAAAGTTAGTGACCGGGATGCAATTTTATCAATCGTATTAGAATATTTAAGCGTATTATTTGGCGCCAAAACATTGCGTAATCCATACGAAAGTTTCAACTCAGGTGTAAGGACAAAAACAGGAAAATAAATATGAAACCCTATAGCTGCCTCAGCAGCATAATCAAGTTTTTGCAGGGTAATTACATCGTCGTTTGTCTTTTTGCCTGCGTTGGCTGCTAAATCATAATCTACTCTAGCGCCTGCCATCATAAATACTTTTAAGTTGGCAATACGATCGCTGGTAAACTTTAATTGAACAGGAAATGCCAATGTTATGCCCTGCACTTTTTTGGTAGTTAACGAATCTTCACCCCTAGGTTTATCAGGGGATTTAAGGGTATATTGAAATGCTTTTTCCGTAAAGATTAAATCGAGAGGGTACGTGCGAAGGTTAAAATGATTGCTTAACCTTAGGTTAACCAGACCGGCTAAATTAATACCTGTGCTGTTAATGCTTTCTATAACATTTACACTGTCAAATTGTAAAAATTTAGAGCTGTGTATAATATTATAATGCGATCTGTTTACCCCGAGGTTTATTCCAAAATGATACCTTTCATCATCATGTTCCAACTGGTTTAATTCGTTGCGTAGCTGTGCCTGCCCAAAAAAGGGAAGCAACAAAACGAATGTGTTTACAATTATTTTGTTCCGCAATAAATACTGCATATACCTAAGCTGAGTGGTTTGTTTACAATGTTTTTATACCCTACTTTTTCAAGTATGTCGGTAAAGTTTTTTCCCTCAGGAAATTTTTGTATAGATGCGTCTAGATAGGCGTATGCGTTTTTATTTTTCGAAAATATTTTTGCAATATTGGGTGAAATGGACTTCATATAAAAATTATAAAATCCTTTAATGATTGGCTTTTTAGGTCTACTAAATTCTAATACAACAAGTTTGCCGCCAGGGCGCAGTACCCGTAAAATTTCTGATAAACCATTTTCCAGTTGCTGAAAATTTCGCACACCAAAAGCTACTGTTACTGCGTCATAACTATTGTCAGCATATTTTATATCTGCACTATCGCCATTGTACAATTGTATAATGGGCTCCAAAGATTTCTCTTTTATCTTTTTTCTACCAATGTCTAGCATTCCATCGCTAATGTCTATACCTATAATAGATGCCGGGTGTAATAACTTTTCAGTCATTAGGGCAACATCTGCAGTGCCGGTAGCTACATCCAGCACTTTTTGTGGTTTGATATCTTTTAAATAACCAATTGCTTTCTTGCGCCACCTAACGTCTATACCTGCACTTAAGAAACGGTTTAAAAAATCGTAACGGTGTGCAATACTGTCAAACATATCTGCAACCTGGTTCGTTTTACTCAGCTCAGATTCTTTGTACGGCACAACGTCATCATGTTCAAATTTCGTCATCATTAGTGCAAATATAAGCGGTTTAAAATAGGCTTAGAATGTTGCGAATGGTTTTTGATGCTGATATAAAGTTAAATTTGCCTCCTATCTAATTATAAATAATGCGAATTAAAAAAGCTACCTACATCATAAGCAGCCCTGAATACGAAAAATGTCCGGCACCTGACAGGCCTGAATATGCTTTTATAGGCCGAAGCAATGTGGGCAAATCATCTCTAATAAACATGCTTTGTAACAATGATAAATTGGCTAAGACTTCTGGATCGCCGGGTAAAACCCAGCTGTTAAATCATTTTGAAATTGTGAGCAACAGTGGTGAAGAAGGTAAAAAAATAGTATTGGATAAAAAATGGTATCTCGTTGATTTGCCCGGTTACGGTTTTGCAAAAGTTAGTATACGGAGCAGAAGAAAATGGGAACAAATGATTGAAAATTATTTGCGCAAGCGTGAAAACTTATCTCATCTTTTTGTATTGATAGATGCACGACACAGTCCGCAAAAAATTGATTTGGAATTTTTAGAGAATCTTAAACTTTGGAATATTTCTTTTAGCCTTGCTTTTACAAAAAGCGATAAGGAAAACCAGCGAATTGTAAGTAAGAACGTAAAAGATTTTTTGAATGCTATGAAACAAACCTGGCAATTTTTACCGAGACATTTTGTTACCAGCGCCGTAAAAAAATCAGGCAAACAAAAAATACTGGATTTTATTGGAGAGACAAATGATGAGCTGATGGAGAAGAAATAGTTGTTAGATAGCAGAATCAAGATGTTAGATACAAGAAAAAGAATTCTTTAGCGAGGAGTTAAAGGAAAATTTTAAATCTTAATTCTTGATACTTGTATCTTGATACCAACTTACCCCAAATAAAAAGAGAGCCGGTCCCTAACACCGACTCCCTTACTTTACACATGAATCTACCTTACTGTTTTATAATTCTTTCTGTTTGTTTGTAGTTATCTGTCATCATTTGCAACACATACATGCCTCTGGTAAGCTTTTGTACATTTATATTGCTGTTGCCTTTTGTTTGTTTGCCCGCTGTAATTAGTCTGCCATTCACATCGAATAAATTGTAGGTAAAATTGTCTGTGGCTTTAACAACAATGTTATCCTGTACCAAAGTAGATACGCTGAATAAATCCGGTGAATTGCCATTTGTTTTTAAGATCAATATGTTTGAGTATAAACTCTGATTTAACACATTTGTTGCCTTGAGTCTGTAAAAAAGATTATTATTTTCTGAAGGTGTGTATTCATACTTTCTAAGCCCGTCGACATCTGTCATAATGGGATGAAAATCGGTTCCGTTTGAAGAAACTTCTAATACCTGTGATACTATCGGCTCGTCAGCAAGAATTTCCCAGTTAAGTTTGTGAACACCCTTGTCATTGCTTCCTTTTAAACTAATATTTCTAATTGGTAATACACCTCTAAAACCAGATAATGTATATGAGCCAAGGCTACCATAACCTGTAGTATTTGCATTACCTGCGCCTGATACCTGAAGGTAATAATCCCCGGCATTTAATGAAGTATCAATACTAATATTCATGACATCTTGTGGGTTATAAGTAGCCACCAAGGTCTTTGAACTGTTAAAGAGTAACAATTTTACATCTAAATCTGCGCCGTCGTTGGCTGCACCAACACTGTACGGGTTAACACCAATATGCATATAACCTGCTTGGGCAATGGTAAATTTAAATGCATCAATATCTCCATCGGTTGCTATTACTCCTTGTACATTAAAACCTGCAGCATTTATTGCAGTAGTGTTATTGCCTAATGTTGCAGCAAAATCATCTGGTCTGTATGTAAAACCATTTTGCGTTGTGATGATGGAAAGGTTATCCTGAGAATTTGCACAGCCGTTTGGTGTTGGACCATTATCCCAACCCGTCATATTGCTGTAGTAAGAGTTGCCCATAACTGGCGCCCACGCTGTTTGTCCCGTGCCGGTTCCTGTTCTGTAAGTTTGCGTTAAGTTACATGCAGAATCATATTTTGACTGGTGAGACAACCCAAGCGTATGTCCGCTTTCATGGGTGCAACATTCAGAAATATATTTAGGTGCATTTGCAAGCCTGTCAGTAAATACAAAACCCGGTGTATCATCGCCCCAGGTAAAGGAACCTACGTAAGAAATACCGCCAACGCCTTGATACCAAGCACTCGTTGGTGTAACTACAATTCTTACTCTTTTTAAGACAGGCGCCATTAAAAATTGCGTTGAGTCGGTCGTTATGTTTACATTAAAAGGTCTGTAATCTTCGCTTACTCTATTAAAGACCTCTGTAATTTGAGCTGTAGTCAATACCGCCGGTTGGCAAATAAAACGGGTGCCGCTTTGCCATGCACTTGACTGTATTGTTTGCCCGTCAAAGTCTAAAAAGATAGTTGGTTTTGGGGCGCTTGGTGTTCCCGCGTTACTACTTAGGGCAGGGGTTTGACCGGAGCCGTTTAGTGATGTCAATAGCAGTGCTACAAAACATAACTTTTGTGTAAAGTTTTTCATTTTAGTAGGTTTTAAATTCACGGATAAATGAGATCGGATATTGGGGCGATCGTCAGTATCTCTTACAACTTTAAATTACAAGGATCTAAAATTCTTAGGGTTTCAAATTTTTGTAAAGTATAGTTTCCATTGTTATTTTTAATTTCATATCCATCAGCAGCATTATTACTTATAATGCGGCCTGCATAAGAAAGTACGTTGTCATTGTCAATAAGTGTGATCTGTAAAATAGAAGATGCGTCTTTAGTTGACCGCACCATAACTGTGTGAAGCTTTTTGTACTTGGTAAAATTACTTATAACGGTTCCGGTGAATGTAAATTCGTTAGAAAGTTGTACAGAAATTTCTTTTCCTTCAGGAGCATTTAATACGTTGCCGAAAACGTTCTTATTGATGTTGATTGATTCGGGGAGGGATGAATACTTTTTAGCTCGCTCATCGTGTTTTTGTGCAAAGCTCGCAATTGTGCCAACTGAGAACAATACTGCAAGCAGGGTTTTGCTGTACTTTTTCATTTGTGGTTTTTTATAGATACTTGGATAGTTTCTATTTCATAAACGCCACATTGAATATTTTATTATTTAAACAAAAATTATTTTTATTAATACTGGTTGGTAGAAAGCAAAACAAGCGTACATGCTTCTATTGTTTTAATTCCTTTTTCTGCCGCAAGTTTTTCTAGCTCATCGTTTTCTGTACCTGGGTTAAAAATAATTCGCTTGGGGTTTAGCGATAAAATATAATCGTAATAAGGTTTTTGGTTTTCGGGGTTTAAATAAAGTGTTATAGTGTCTACACCGGTAATAGCTGGATTGTTTTTTATAATATTGATATCATTTATTACACCAACTTTATTACCTATTGCTGTAACAGGATGATTGTGCGCTACTAACTTTTTTACTGCCATGTTACTATAACGTTCTTCATTTTGAGACGCTCCAAATACTACTGTTTTTTTCATATTGTTTAATTTAAAAATCTGGCTTTTAATGCCGGTGTTGGTATCATACAATGGTCTTTTTTTCCAAACCATTTATACCTGTTTTTTGCTATAAAATTATAAACTGCATTTCTAATAAATGCGGGTACAATAATAAAGCCATATAATAATTTTAAAGGTCCATCTAATTGTTTCGCTACCGTTAATGCCGCTGTTGACTTTAAAAATACTTTTTCCTTTTGTATCAATACAAAAGAGTCAAATCCTTGTTTCGGTAAGTTGTATTGTTGCAACATTGATTGGCCTGCTTCAGATTGTAATGCAGCAAAATTAAAGCGACTTGTTTTATCGTGCTTTATAACAAACTGCACTGAATTATCACAAAGGTTGCAGACACCATCAAATAGTATAATTGGTTTTTGAATGTTCATTGTTATTTAAATATCTTCAATACCCCGCTAATAAATTTATTCTCTTCAGCTTTTATCATAATGTCCAGCAGACTATCTGCATGATTGCCCAGTTTTTTTATATCTCCCACTACCGTTAAAAACTCCTTCGCATCTTTTTCTTTTTTATCCTCAATGTTTTCTAACTGACTCAATAGTTTCAGCATCGGATCCAGTTCTCTTTTCTTGCGTTCTTTTATAATTTGCGTAGCTACTTTCCAGATGTTTTTATCTGCTGTAAAATATTCTTTTCGCTCGCCTGAAACAATTACTCTCTCTACCAAGCCCCAGCCAATTAAATCTCTGATGTTCATGTTTACATTACCACGGCTAATGCTTAGCTGCTCCATAATATCATCTTGCGTAACAGGTGCTGTACTTATAAGCAACAACGCATGTATCTGCGCCATGGTACGGTTAATGCCCCACTGCGTGCCGAATGCCCCCCAGCTGTTTATAAATTGTTGCTTAGCTTCTTCCAGTTTCATATAATAAAAGTACGGTTTATTATTGAACTTTCAGTAAATAATGAAAACTCTAATTTGTTATATTAAATGATATTGGTTGAATTCGGTAGGCTTTCACGGATTTTCCATTTTGAAAAGCAGGATTCCAGACTGGCGATTTTTCAATTACCCTTTTCGCTTCTTCATCTAATGCATATTCAAAAGATTTTTTTAAATATATATTTTGAATTTTTCCATCAGTATCTATTATAAACTGTACATCCACAGTTCCTCCTTTTGCAGATTGAAGTCCCACTTTAGAATTCAAATTTTTTCTTAAATATTTCAGCCAATCACTATTTCCTTTGCCATAAACTGCTTCTTTTTCATCTTTAAATGCCTCTTGTTTTACACTGTCTTTTTTTGGAGAAAAATCAGTGGTCGTGCTCATTAAAATTCCATCTTGAAATTTCTCTTCTAAAATCATTTTACTTCGATCATTGAAATGATACCAGGAACCGTCTTTTAAATTGTTTTTATACTTGCCTGCTTCAATAAGTTCTCCTTCGGGATTATAAAAATGATAGGCGCCTTCCAATATAGAGAGAGAAGAATCAGTGTAATTTCTTTCTTTTACAAGAGGTGAATTTATTTTGTAATCCAGCCGCTGAAACCGATTTCCATATTTTTTTACAATTATAAACGAATGTGCTTCATTAACATTTTCGGTTATGCCGTTATCACCCACAAATACGTAATTTACGATCTGCTGTGCTTGTAATGGCAAATAGGCGAACATGCAAATGGTTAATAAATATTTCATATTGGTTAATTTAAAAACGCCTTTATTTTGTATAAAGGCGTTAATATTTTTAAAAAATCTTTCTTAAACAAGCATTGTCACCGGGTTCTCCACAAACTTTTTCAAAGTCTGTAAAAACGCCGCACCAACTGCGCCATCAACGCTTCTGTGGTCGCAGCTCAAAGTTACTTTCATAACATTGGCAGTTTCAAATTTACCTCCACGGCTTACTACCGTTTCTTTAAT
>JBBREY010000061.1:0-15661 GCA_038225275.1 Chitinophagales bacterium
AATGCAAAAATGATCCCGCTCCTAAAAATCGAAATCGGTAATTTTATACTTTGTAAAAAGAATTTGGATAAATAAAATGGCAACAGAAACGATAGAAAAAAATGAAGTGTTTGAACTGGCGTATCGCTTTGTGACAGAAACGGCAGAAAATATTTTTCTTACCGGAAAAGCAGGAACAGGAAAAACAACTTTTTTAAAATACTTAACAGAGCATTGTACCAAAAATACCATTGTGGCGGCGCCTACAGGTGTGGCGGCGATAAACGCCGGAGGCGTTACGTTGCACAGTCTTTTTCAATTACCGTTTCACCCATTTATACCAAGCACAGGCGGCAAAAATGATTTGCTGGGCAAAATGAAATATAACAAACAACGCCAGCAATTATTGCGCAAAATGGAGTTGTTGGTTATAGATGAAATAAGTATGGTGCGTTGCGATACTATGGATGCCATTGATACATTGCTTAGAAGTGTACGCAGAAATTACAGCGTTCCTTTTGGCGGTGTGCAGTTATTGTGCATTGGCGATTTGCACCAGCTACCACCGGTAGCGCAAAACCATGAGTGGAGCATTTTGCAGGAATATTATGCGTCGCCTTTTTTCTTTGATAGTGTTGCTGTAAAAGAGCAACAGCCAATATTAATAGAGCTTAACAAAATATACCGACAAAAGGAACAGAGCTTTGTAGAGCTGTTGAACAATGTGCGAACCAATAACATGAATGCGGATGATTTTGAAATGTTGCACGAACGTTTTATCCCGGGCTTTCGGCCGGGGTACGATGAAAAATTTATTACCCTTACATCGCACAACAAGCAGGCTGAACTTATAAACAACAGCGAAATACAAAAACTGCTTTCGCCATCTTTTGTTTACAAAGCCGAAATAGAAAATGAGTTTCCTGAAAATATTTACCCGGCTGACCCGGCATTAATGTTAAAGCAAGGTGCGCAGGTAATGTTTATAAAAAACGATGCGGTTGAAAAAAAATATTTCAACGGAAAGATTGGCGTAGTTGCCAGATTAGATAATGAAAAAATTGTAGTGGATTGTGGCGGCATTGAAATTGATGTTTACAGAGACACCTGGGAGAACAGTCGCTATACTTTAAATAGAGCCGATGCAAAATTGCAGCAGGAAGTAATTGGAACTTTTTCACAATACCCACTTAGATTGGCCTGGGCGATAACGATACATAAAAGCCAGGGCCTTACGTTTGATAAAGTAATGATTGATGCTGGCGCAGCTTTCAGCAGTGGACAGGTGTATGTTGCACTCAGCCGCTGCACAAGTTTGAGTGGCATTGTATTGTTGTCAAAAATTCCAACATCGGCTATTTATAGTAACGAAAATGTGGTGAAGGGACAAAGTTCTCTTACACTCAAAGGATCACTGGCAGAAAGATTTGAAGGTGCAAGGCAAATGTTTACTCAGCAATTGCTGGAAGATGTTTTTTCGTTTACCGAAGTGGAAAGCGAAATAGATACACTGCAACATTATGTAAATGCACAAAATGATAAACTTAACAATGCAGCTGTACAATGGATGATTAATATGCAAACATTTTTTAGGGCAGAAAAAATGAATGGCCTAAAATTTATTCGCCAGATATATGCGTTGCTGAAAGAACAACCGATTGTAGAAAATAATGACGGCCTTCAGGTACGTATTGCAGCTGCAGCAAATCATTTTATTGGAAAGTTTTCAGAACTTTTAAATCATTTAAAAAATCACCCAATAATTACAGAACATAAAGAAGCGGCCGATTTGGTGAACGAACATTTAAATGCATTGGCTATTGCGGTTGCTACAAATAATTATTATCTGGAATATTGTAAAACCAATTTTACGCTTACAACTTTTTTAAAACACAGAATAGATTTTGCTCAGCCAAAATTTAATTTAAGTTGTTATGCGAGCACAAAAAAATCGAGTAAGACAGATTCACCCAACCCTGAATTATATGACAGCCTAAAACGCTGGCGGGATATTATTTGTGATGATGACGGCATGCCTATTTTTTTAGTGGCAACACATACTATGCTAAAAGATATTGCAACTTATTTACCCAAGACACCGAGAGATTTATTGCTCATCAGCGGTTTTGGCAAAGCAAAAGTTGATAAGTACGGGGAGGAAATTTTACAAACCGTAAATGATTATTGTGAGTTGCACAATATTGAAAGTAATATGGCAACAAAAGCCCCGGCACCTAAGCGGGAAAGAAAAGCAAAACCGGTTACTGAAAAAATTGATACTAAGCAAAGCACGTATGCATTGTTTAAAGAAGGAAAAACAATTGCAGAAATTGCTGTGATCAGAAACTTTACTCAACAAACAATTGAAGGACACTTAGCAGCATTTATTGAAAAAGGATTGATAGAAATTACCTCACTGGTTTCAAAAGAGAAATTTGAAAGTATTTCAAAGGTTTTAAAAGACAGAGGAGAAAAAACGATGACTGATTTAAAACCATTATTACCAAACGCCACTTTTGGAGAAATGAGATTGGTGGAAGCGGCTTTAAAAGCGAACGCTATAAATTCATAATTATCTATAAAGGATTTCAAACGAAAGTCCCTCCCCAGAAGGGATTTAGGGAGGTTTTCTTATTTCCCCCCATCGGGGGGATTAAAGGGGGGCCCTGCCAAAATCATCCTGCACCCTTACAATATCATTTTCATCGCTCGGATTATTGGCATCTGTATGTCGCCATATTTCTGCAATAATTCCCCAATTATCTGTGCCAATCAAACGGTGTCTTTCGCCCTGCTTTAACTCTACGATATCGCCTTTTGCTAAAATTATTATTTCGTTTTCTTCATCTGAGTCACTAACCATTACAGCAGCTTCCCCGGCAATTAGTTTCCAAATTTCTGCACGGCGATGGTGGTATTGCCAGCTTAACCTAGTCTGCGGCGCAACCACTAATATTTTAGGACTTAATTTTCCTGTTATTGTGAGTTCACTTTTTGTAAGGTGCGGAAAAAATGCAGCTATAAATTTATCCGCATCATTTTCATCTATTACAAAAAAGCCACCCCATGGGCGTTCATCATCCTGCGAAGCAATAGCCAGTTGCTTATCGATGAGAAAATTTTTAACTTCTATAAAAACGGTTGCCTTATCGGTAGTTTCTGAAAATTTCATTGCTGTAAAAAATATAAGATTATTAATTGCAAAATACATAACAAAATACAAAATGAATATGTTTTCTACGTGTTATAGGTATTAGCCTATGCAGCGTTTCCTGAATATGTAAAAGCATTTCCCGGTTTGTTTTAAAAGCCACCCGTTAAACGTTATTTTTGCAGGCATTGTAAAAAACAACGGTTGAACAAAAAACTAAATATAGCACTCGTAGGAAACCCTAACAGCGGTAAAACCTCCTTGTTCAATGTGCTCACCGGGCTTAACCAAAAAGTAGGCAACTTCCCCGGTGTAACCGTTGATAAAAAAACCGGCGGTTGTAAAATTTCTGAAAATATTAATGCAAATATTATTGATTTACCCGGCACATACAGCCTTTACCCAAAACGGGCAGATGAGTGGGTAGCGTATAAAGTGTTGATGGGAGAAGATGCAGATGTGCATCCCGACATGATTGTGCTGATTGCAGATGCGAGCAACCTCAAAAGAAACCTACTTTTTTGTTCTCAGATAATAGATTTAAAAATACCCGTTATTATTGCTTTTAGCATGATGGACCTGGCTAAGCAAAAAGGTACGCAGATAGATATTGCAGGGATGGAAAGAGAACTGGGTGTGCCAATAGTTGTGATAAACCCACGAAAAAACAAAGGAGTAACTGCATTAAAAAAAGCAATTGAGCAATTGGCAGAAAATGCGCAACATTTACCTGCAAGAGATTTTTTAGAAGAAAGTTTTTTAAGCAATCCATCTGTAAGTGTTGCAAAAAAATATTTGCCCGATGCAAGTAATTATAAAGTTTTACACCACCTTATAAACAACGAATATTTTGAGCAGCATAAAAATCTGCATCAGAAAATAGACCAGATAAAACACGATCATAATTTTAATGCTACCAAAACGCAGGCTGAAGAAATAATGCAGCGTTACACCCGCATTAAATTTATCATGCAGCAAACGGTAATAGAAAACGATCCGTTAAAAAAATCATTGTTTACTGAAAAACTGGATAATATATTACTGCATCGGACGTGGGGTTATGTAATATTGGTATTGGTATTATTCATCATGTTTCAATCTATTTTTTGGGTAGCACAGTTCCCGATGGATGCAATTGAATGGAGCTTTGGGCAAATGAGTGGTTGGCTCTCAGGCGTTTTACCAACAGGAGTTGTAGCCGATGTTTTTATAAATGGAATTGTAGCAGGACTTAGCGGCATCTTAATTTTTATACCGCAGATAATGATTTTGTTTGGGGTAATAACGCTGCTGGAAGATACCGGTTACATGGCACGCATCAGTTTTTTGACAGATAAATTAATGCGCAAAGTTGGCTTGAATGGAAAAAGTGTAATGCCCATGATTAGTGGTTATGCGTGTGCTGTGCCCGCCATTATGAGCGCACGAAATATTGAAAATAAAAAAGAACGGTTGCTCACCATAATGATAACGCCGCTGATGAGTTGCAGCGCAAGGCTTCCGGTGTACACCATCTTAATTGCACTGGTTATTCCCTCAAAACTATATTTTGGTTTTTTAAGTCTACAAGGTTTAGTAATGATGTTGCTTTACTTATTGGGAACGGTGTTGGCATTAATTGTTGCATGGGTAATGAAGTGGTTTATAAAAAGTACTGAGCGAAGTTTTTTTATTTTAGAATTGCCCGTTTACAGAAGCCCACGCTGGAAAAATATTTTAATGACGATGATTGAAAAGGCAAAAATATTTGTGTTTGATGCCGGTAAAATCATCATGATTATTAGTTTGCTTTTATGGGTATTGAGTTCTTATGGACCAACAAAAAAAATGGAAGCGGTTACAGCAAAATATGATGCACTCGTACTTTCATCTCCGCAGCAAAAAGATGTATTGAACAAAGAAAGAAAAACAGCCTTGCTGCAAAATTCTTATGCCGGTTCATTGGGTAGTTTTATAGAGCCTGCCATTCGTCCGCTTGGGTACGATTGGAAAATTGGTATTGCCCTCATCACTTCTTTTGCAGCAAGAGAAGTTTTTGTTGGCACCATGGCCACTCTTTATTCTGTTGGTGACGATGCAGATGAAAACAGCAATACGCTTCGCCAAAAAATGGCAGCTGCAAAACGTGAAGACGGCACGAAAGTGTATGACCTCGCCACAGGATTATCGCTCCTTGTGTTTTATGTAATTGCCATGCAATGTATGAGCACATTGGTTATTGTAAAGCGGGAAACCAAAACATGGAAATGGCCGGTGATACAATTTATTTATATGACGGGTCTTGCGTATTTGTTGAGCTGGATTACGTACGTGATATTTAAGTAGCGCACTTTTTGAAACTAAATTGCAGACAAAAGCCGTGACTTAATTTATAGCTATCAATTTAAAATAGTATTACATGAGTAGAATGAAACTAGAAGAAAAGGGAAAAATTATTCCACCACCCGTCTTAAGTAAATATCCCGAAATCGCATCTAAAGAAATACAACAATGGGCAGGTATAATTGCAGCAACGCATTGGGAAATATGGGACAGAAACCACACGAACGGGTCGGATTTTTATGTTGGTGAAATTGAACTTGGGCATATCCATTTAGATGGTAGTTTACATGTTCCATCTACAAAGAAAATTTCTCAAGCTCTAATAAAAGCTGGATTGGCACAAAAATTTCGGTATGCAGAAAATTGGGTAGAGTTCAATATCTCAAACGATGAAAAAGCTGCACATGCAATATGGCTTTTTAATTTGCACTACGACTTGTTAAATAACATAGAAGAAGCAACACTTTTGCAAAGAATAAAAGATTATAAATTAGTTCAGTAAGTTATTGTCAATTTCCTTTTTAAAAATCATTCTCGATTTTCTGCATTTTTATTCTTTCTTCAAAAGCTGTAAATAATAACAGGTGAGTATTTTGAACATCACAACCTTTTAATTGTTCAAGCATTTGCTGCATTGCTTGTTGTATATACTTATCCTCTTTACCATATTGCCAAATAGGGTCAAAGCATTCACCAAATAATTTTTCAAACGAAAGTTCTTTTACAACAATTCGTGTTACGTTGTTTTTGTCTGCAATGCTTGATGGCAAATAATTAAATAATCTAAAACGAAAAAGGTCTGTTAAAGCATGTATACTTAACACGGCTGTTTCAGGGTCGTTTATTCCAGGGCTTAAAGCTTTAATAGCAACTTCTGCAAGTTGGTGATAACCATAATAAGCATTTTTAACTATGGGTTGCCCCCGGTATAAATCAACCGTAACAAACAAATCATCTATGTCTTCTTTTCGTAATTTTTTATTTCCATACACAACGAGTAGGGGTAACCCTTCCAATAAATAAGTACTTGGTGAGTAAAGCATTTGAACAAGTATATCGTGTTTTTCAGCAAAAGCCAACAGCGAGGGTTTATTAAATCCCTGATAATAATTAGTTGATGGCATATAAATAGTTTGTGCCTTAGTGTCATCTGGCGTAAAAACATTTGCATTCTCAGCGCAACATTGCTGCTGTAATGTATGCAAGGTCTTTTTGTGGGTACGGTTGATGATCGTATCAAACTTGACCGACTGCGTAACATAATGTAGAAAATAAATGAACAAAAATATATCTACCACAGTAAACAAAAGCAACAAGTAAATACTCAATGCAGGTACATAAATTCCTGTTGATATATCTCTTATTGTGCTTAATAAAAACAAAGAATACACAATCGTACCAATGTAAAAACCTAAAATAATTTGTTGAAATTTATTTCCAATCATGCTATCCAGCATTCTATTGCTCATTTGCGATGCTGCCTGGTTTAAAACAATCATCACCAAAGAAAAACTGAATACAGTAAGCGAAATGATACCACCAGAAATAGTTGAAAGTATTGACCGTGCTGTGCTTGCATCTCTTAAACTTAACCAACTAAGATGAGATTTTAGTTGCTTGCCTGTTTCAGAAAAATCTAACTCGAGCATTAAAATGGAAAGTAGTAAAAAGCCTAAAGAAATTATAGCAGGATAAAAAGCTATACTGTTAATTGTTTTACTGTAAAACTTTCGTACCCATTTATCAAACTTATTCATCATTAAAAATATTTATAAAAATAAATGGGTTGCTAATTTTTTATCATGCCCATAAATATCATCTGCAAAATGTAGTATTCCATCCGCATCAACCCAGGCAGTAAAATAGGTGATAAATACAGGAATTGATTTATCAAGTGTTACCCATTTTTCTTCTGAACTATCCATTGCTGCTTTAATTTTTTCTGAAGTCCATTCGGGTTGGTTGCGTAACAAGTACTCAGCTAAATTAAAAGGGTTTTGTACCCTTATACACCCATGGCTAAAGGCTCTTTCTTGTTTGCTAAACAAATCACGGCTAGGCGTATCGTGAAAATAAATGTTATAACTATTTGGAAAAATAAACTTTACATGACCTAATGCATTGCTTTTACCTGGCTTTTGGCGAACTATTGGTAAACCGTTGCTATAGCCAGTTACCTCCATATTTTTTCTGTTTAAATAGCTGCCGCTCCGCTGCATGGCAGGGTAAATTTCGTTTCTTACAATGCTACTAGGCACATTCCAATAAGGGCTAAACACAACATATTTTAACTCATTGCTAAAAATTACAGTTTGGTTGGCAGCCTTGCCTACAACGACACTCATACCTAATACCTCTTTGCCATTTTCTACAACGCGTAGTTTGTATTCAGGAATATTTGCGAGTAAAAAATTTGAAGAAGCTTCGGGCATCCATTTCATTCTTTCTAAGTTAATAAGCATTTGCTTTATGCGCTCTTCTACAGGTATATTCAATTGCTTTATTAAATCTTTATTAATTACTGTATTTGATGTCAAACCATAACCTGCGGCAGCCTTATTAACAGCATCTTCTAATTCGCTGTTGTATAAATTTGTGGTGTCGGAATTGGTATAAAGTCCAACGATTCGTAAACGATTTTTAACCTCATTAATTAAATCATTTGCACTGCCTGGTTTTAGATTTGTTTGTATTGCTATTGTTTGCCAGCCGCCTTTTTTTTGTATTTCATTGTACTTGTATAATTGCTGCTGAAGCAAATAGTATGGTTTGTTTAATGCCTGCCAATCTCCCTTTTCATTGTTAAGAAAACTATCTAGCAAGGTAACAGGTTTTAGTTTGCGGCTTGGTATATTCCATTCCACTGTTTGTGGATCTACTTTGCCGCCGTAGGCAAATTGTAGGTAATTAAAAAAGTGTTTTGTAAAGCGTAGTTCTGTTTCTTCCCGCTGTGTTTTGGTAAGGACAAAAGCTGAGTCGCTCAACAAAGTGTCTATTGTTTGGTGTAATTGTGCATCGTAAAGGCTACTATCACTTACCTGTTTTACAAGCATATCGTGTGCACTCCAAAAGCCCTGGGCTTGGCCCGTTAAACCATCTTCGCTAAACCATGCAAAACTATAATTGCGGGAGTTGTAAAAGCTACGCATATAATTTGCGAGGCTATCTTCTTTTACTTCTTTAGTAATAAAACGCTCAAGGTTTAAACTATCGAAAAATTGTTCCGTAAACGAATTAACAGTTGTTATCGAAGTATCTCTAACAGCGACGTTTTTGTTTTTTTTAGAAGATATGTTTTTACATGAAAAAAAGAAAAAGGTGATTGTTATTACGGGTAAAATATATTTCATATAAATCGAATTAATTGTGACCTGCTTTTTTAAGAATCAAAAATCAAAAATATAGGGTTTACTAAATATCATTAACTGCAAATAGCATGCGATGTTTAGATGGTGAAATTAAAGCATTTATGAACGATGTCATATTAGAGTACAGAGCGTTAACTTGCAATAAAATTTAAGTGTAAAAAAATATTTTCATATTAATTTCTTAGCCATTACGATCATTTAAATGAATAAGCATGAATGAAATTTTAAATAAACTACAGGAATATCTTCATTCTTTATTATCGGCAGTACCTCGTTACGGTTTTGCTTTGTTAACATTTGCAATTGGTTTTATAGTTGTGAGTTGGCTCGTTTCTTTGTTTCAGAAAAGAGTTAAAAGCAAATCGTACGATCCTTTAATGAGTTCCTTTTTAGCGAAGGCAGTAAAGTTAATTTTGATAGTATGTGTGTTTTTATTTGCACTTCAAGTTGCTGGCTTAAGCGGTATTGCCGGTGCAATACTAGCAACAGCAGGTGCATCTGCTGTTGTGTTGGGTTTTGCATTTAAAGATATTGCAGAAAACTTCTTGGCAGGAATCATTCTTGCTTTTAACCGCCCGTTTCATGTAAACGATACTGTACAAATAGAAGGCGTATTTGGAAAAGTTAAAACCATGGAATTTAGGTATACCAAAATAACAACTTTCGATGGGCGAAATGTTTATATACCCAATGCGGATGTATTAACGAAACCGGTTTTTAATTATACAGAAGATGGTTTTTTTAGATTAGATTTTATAGTTGGCATAGCCTATGAAAATGACATTGAAAAAGCAAAAGAAATAATAACAACATGCTTTAATGATGATGATGAAATTGTAAAAGATGAAACCCATGTAAACTTTGTGGTAGAAGATGAACTTGGCGTTAGTACTGTAAACCTTAAAGTACTCTTTTGGGTTACAACCGAAGATTTTCGCCGCCGCTCATTGCAAACAAGAGGAAGGCTAATAAAGAAAGTAAAAACTAAGCTGGAAGAAAATGGATTTAATATTCCAGCTAATATTACTGAGGTTAAATTTTATGATGCATCAAAACCAATTGAAATAATTTCACTGGCGAAAGAAAGGAAGGAATAAAATTTAGTTTATTAATGATTGCGTAAACGACCAAGAGAAGAATCAAGTGAACTTTTTAATTTATCTAATGCGCTCTTCACAGATTCATGTATGGTATTACCAAAGGCCGTTACTGCAATAGGTTGCATTCCTTCTAAGCGCGCCTCCATCATACAACGTTTGTCATCAACACCCTTCTTATGGCTATTTTCATCGTTTAAATGAACTTCCACACGTGTAATTTGTTCATCAAATCTTTTTAAGGCCTCAGCAATAGTTGTTTGTAAATGTTCACTTAATCCTTCTGTACCATCAATGTTGTGATCAGAATTTATTTGTATTGTCATAAAAAATTTATTTGTTTAAGAATGGCAAAAAGGTAAACCTTTTTTATTGGGTAATTATTAGTGTTAAGTTAAAATTGATGCGAATAACATTTTAAAATGGTAACGTCTTAATCCTTACTTGGCTTACTAATTAAAACATCAACTTTTACTCATTAGATTGATAGACGCAGTTAGCTTTTTAATTTCATTTTTTAATTCCTCTATATCTTTTGTGCCTGCAACCGGTCCATCTTTTTCTTCAGCATCTCTACCGATAAAAAAAGTTGCAAATGTTGCTGTGATGTAACCAAAAATGGAATAACCAAATATGGCAATAAAAAAGGCAAGCCCACGACCCTCAGGTGTAATTGGATGAAATTCATTCCCTGCCGTTATTACCCTCATGGCGGTCCACCACAAAGCCATACCATAGCTTTCAAAACCAGGGTTCATTTTTTCAAAAGCAAACATGCCGGCAGCACCTGCAAAAATTATTAAGAGTGTAAGTCCTAAAACATAACCTAAGGCTCTCCTTTTCATTGTTGCGCCGAGGCTTTTCATGCTTCGGTTTAACGACGAAATAATACGAACTAATCTTATGCCTCGTAACCCTCGTAGTAAACGGACAAATCTAAAAATGCGAAATACCCTTAATGCAGGTATTAGGAGAGAGATTGCTGTGAGCCAATTACGCTTTAAAAAAACAATTTTTTCTGGTGCTAAAATAAATTTTATGACAAAGTCTAAAATAAAAATCATCCAGATGGTTAGGCTTGTATATTCTAGAGGTTTAGTAAGCCCCCATATAAGTTCAATAACTAAAAGTATAAGCCACACAAAACCTAAAAAAATCATTGGACCCTCTAAAATATTTTGAACGGAGTTTAATAATTTGTTACGTTCGTAGTTTAGTTGTTGCTTCATATTTTTTATTTGATTATTAAAACTACTTCTTAAAAGTTTTATTTTTTTTGTTTGTTTTTTAAAGCCCTAAACTACAATACGCAGTTAAATATTTATTTTGAAAAAATAGTTAAGCTGGCATTTATAAAAAGTCTCCGGCAAATTATTTTAACCTGTTGCACATTCGATATTATTTCATGTTTACCTGGCAACCAATTATTCAAATCAACTACAATTTTGCAAAAGCCATACCTCAATATGCTGTTTTAATAATAATTTCTATCTCCTAAACACCTTCTTATAATGATTGGTTTTTCTTTATCTCTTTAATCGTGTCTATATTAAAACATATTTTCTATTACCGTTATAGATTCCTATTTCTTCTCATAAAAGAAACAGATATATAAACTTGTATTATTAATTTCACCAGTTAATGAACCTCAAAAACATTTTTTTTAAAATAACGCATTGGGAAACCTGGCATTATATGGCTAAGTATATACCCATTATGCCTGTTTGGGGTTGGTATTGTTTGCGTGCACACTCTCTGTGGTTTTTTACACCCTCTAACCCAACTATTGCTTTTGGTGGTTTTGAAGGCGAAACAAAAAGCGAAATGTACAAGCAGTTACCTGTCGGTACATTTCCAAAGAGTATTTTTATTTCGCCCACAATTTCTTTTAACGAATTACAACAGCAGGTTTTAGAAAACAATTTCACCTATCCAATTGCAGTAAAGCCCGATGCAGGTATGATGGGTTTTATGTTTCGCCGCATGAACAATGCAGCGGAGTTGTTGGCATACCATCAAAAAATGCCGGTAAATTATATCATCCAGACTTTTGTAAATTATCCACTCGAGGTAAGTGTATTTTATTACCGATATCCGAATGAACAAAAGGGAACAATAACAGGTTTTATCAAAAAAGAATTTTTACAGGTTGTAGGTGATGGCGAGTCAACTTTAAAGGAACTTATTAATAATTACGAGCGGGTGCGTTTTAGGCAAGATGAGATGCTGGCAAAACATGCAGACCAACTTGAAAATATTTTGCCGAAAGGTGAAATATACATTCTCTCTTATGCGCTCAACCTTAGCCGTGGAGGTGGGCTGGTTAGCCTCGAATATGAGAAAGATAAAAAGCTGTTGAAAGTTTTTGATGATATCAGCAACTACACAAAACATTTTTATTACGGGCGTTACGATATTAAATGTGCATCAATCGAAGATCTTAAAGAAGGTAAAAACTTTTCAATTTTAGAATACAATGGTTGCGGCGCCGAACCACATCATGCTTATGGAAATGGCAACACATTGTTCGAGGCATATGCCATTTTTTTACATCACTGGAAAGTGCTGTACAAAATATCTAGCTACAACCACACCCATGGTTTTCCCCGATGGTCGTTTGCAAAAGGCAGAGCCTATTTAAAACAAGGCAAAGCAAATTTTCGAGTTTTAAAAAAACTTGATGCAGAAACACAATTGTAGTTAATACAAATTAGATTTTCCTTATTTCAAAAATATTTAATAACAATCCCATTTCTTTTAAGGCATCTTATTTGTTTAGTTTGTACCAACTATTCGTTCATATTTGCCGTATTTTTTTTTATGCAGTCTTCTAGTACAATTGTAAACAGTTTTCATTCTTTTATAAGCGATGCGTTGTTCCCTTGTGTGGCAGCAAAGGATGCGCTTAGTAAGGACAACATACAGATTTATATTGCTCAACATATTGCCTGTCCTGCAGATGATGAAGGCATCCTGGCTTTTCTGTATACATTTACAGATGCTTACAGGGTTGTTGAAAAAGGGTTTCACAGCGCAGCTATTATTTTTGAGCAACCTGAAAATATGAGTGAAGATATATTTGATAATTTTATGTGGCAAAGACTCAGCGCCTTAAAAATATTGGATGAGAAAAATTATCAACATGATGCAAGGGTTAGCAATGACCCCAATTCTCCTAACTTTAGTTTTAGCGTAAAAGAAGAAGCTTATTTTATACTGGCATTACATGCAAATAACAGTAGACCGGCACGTAAGTTTAAATATCCTACGCTTATCTTTAATCCACATGCACAGTTTGAGGCAATGAAAACGACAAACCGTTACGAAAAAATGAAAGCTGTTGTACGAAAAAAAGATATGGCTCTCGCAGGCTCTATAAACCCGATGCTTTCAAATTTTGGAGAAGCATCCGAAGTATTTCAGTACAGCGGAAAGCAATACGACAATAATTGGCAATGTCCTTTAAGTTCTTCTAAATAAATCATTGAAAACAAACTGATGAACATTATACAACCACGCAGCGGCACGGCCTTTATTTTAAAGAAAGGCGAAAGGCTCACCGTTACTGATATTGAAGGCGAACAGGTTTCAGATTTTATTTGTTTTAACCAACATGATACTGCAGAGTATTTAAGCAGTGGGAGAACGATAGACTATGCTGAAACAATTTTCCTTACCAAGGGACATCTATTTTATTCTAACAGAAGTAATATTATGTTTGATATTATTGAGGATACCGTCGGCCGTCACGATTTTTTACTTACGCCATGCAGTGCAGATACTTTTAGAATTATTTACGGTCATGAAAATCCACACCGTGGTTGTTTTGGTAATTTAAGCGAAGCGTTAGAGCCATTCGGTATTCTGCCAGATAACATCCCTATCTGTTTTAATATTTTTATGCATGTAACCGTGAATAGTGAAACAGGAAAAATTGATGTGCTCCCACCGAAAAGCAAAGCAGGCGATCATATAACGATAGAAGCTCGAATGGACCTAATTGTTGGAATGACAGCATGCTCGGCAGAAATGTCAAACAATTATTCTTTTAAACCGATTGGTTATAGCAAACAATAAAAGGTTTATAGCCGCTAAGGAAATCACCACAATCAAATACTTGCATGGATAATTGATATTAATTACAAAGGCACGAAATTTTCTATAAAAAACAGTTTCATTTCTAAAATAAAAATTCTGATATCCTTTCTCCTTTAAACTAAAACAGAAATATTTAAATTTTAAAGTGGATAAATAAATTCTGTATTAGCTTTCGATATATAAGTATTTAGTTCCTATTTTACACTACTAAAAATTAAAGCCTAAGCGCAAATGCTTTCCCCCAAAAAGTCAGCACTGTTATTACAACAAAAAAGTGTCTACATTATTTATTTTGTAACGCTGGCTGCAATAAATATAGCTAATGTTATTAGCGGCAGAATGAATACATGGAATATTTATAGAAGCGTATTTTGGCATTTTGTAAAGCACGATGATATTTATACAGCCTACCCTGCTGAGTTCGGCGACCAATACCAATATAGTCCAAGTTTTCCTGCTTTATTCGCCCCTTTTGCAAGTTTACCTAATTATGTGGGCTATTTTTTTTGGAACAATTTGAGTATGCTGCTTATTCCATTTCTAATCTTTAAATTCAAAAATTTTTCCGTTCAGCAAAAAGCAATGGTGTGCTACATTGGTTTGCTGGAAATGCTTGTATGTCTGCAAGGAACGCAGGCAAATGTTATGATTGCAAATTTAATTTTGATTTCATTTTTAGCTTTTGAAAACAAACAGCAGTGGTTAGCGGCGTTTGCATTGGCAGCAGGTATTTACATAAAAGTGTATCCGGTTGTAGCCGTTTCTTTGTTTTTGTTGTATCCCGATAAAATAAAATTTTCTGTAAAGTTTTTCGTTGCAATGATTGTTGTGGGAGCATTGCCTTTATTAGTGTTTTCGCCGTTGGAGCTAGTTATGATGTATAAAAAATGGTTTGTAATTATGCAGGAAGACCCCGGTGTAATCCCTGGCAGTATCTCTTTAACGGGAATAGCGCAAGCTTATTTTCACATAACAGATGCTTCAAAACTAATTGTTCAACTAGTAGGCGTTGCCATTTTTTGTTTGATGTATATCAGAACAAATTTGTTTAAGGAATATTATTACCGAATTTATTTTTTATGCAGCATTTTATTATGGGTTGCGCTCTTTAACCATGTGTCAGAAATAACCACATATGCCATTGCTATTTGTGGTGTAGGCTTCTGGTTTATTCACCAAAGGCAAACGAAAGCAATAAAGATAACTATGTTGCTTTTTGTTTTAATTGCTACCGTTTTATCTATTGACCCTACGCCACGTTTTATAATTAAATACATTTACGAACATTCTCTTAAAACACTACCCTTTGCAATTGTGTGGCTTTGTATTTTATACCAAATGCTTACAAAAAAGCAATCTTATTTTGCACTCCCTTTTAAAGAGCAACATCAAACTACTAACATCTTAAAATAACTTTTTTTAATTGTCATTTTCTAGTAAATCAGTCTTCAACATAATATTTTAAGGCTCAGTTTTAAATGACTTTTACCGAAATATAATATGCAAATTTTCACGGTAAATAGCTTTGGCTAGTGGGATGGTCCTTTCTTTAATCGTAAATTGCACTTCAAATAAATATTATATCTGTTGCAAGTCTACAACCTCATTACCATCATTATAGTACTTACCGCCGTATTTGGTTATAT
>JBBREY010000062.1:0-15590 GCA_038225275.1 Chitinophagales bacterium
ACATTATGCGTTTTGTAAATATTTATGGTTTACTATGTGTGCATTTTTCCTTCGCAGTTTCGGTGGTCTCGCACGTTTCATCAGATAACATCGATTAAGGCTTAATAGAAAAATAAAATAAAAATTTTTTAAAAGAAAGAATTCTTTCTAGTATTTAAAGACAATGTTTCAAATGCTATCTAGAATTTTGCAAGCATTTCCCAGTCCATTCATTAAACGTAAGCGCATCAAATCCTTCTGCAAATTCTTGTTCAATATTAAATTGAAGAAATTTGTTGTCTTTTAAATTAATTGTGAGTACATCATCTTTCCAGATAACCTGCGCTATTTTTTGCCATTCATATTTTTTTACAGGAAAGGAAGGATAGGTAATTCCTTCTTCAGAAAAAAAAATAATCGTCTTTTTATTTGTAAAAAAACTCATTGCGCCAAATATTATCAGCAATATTCCCATCCAAGCATTTCCAAAATATATCCAAAGCAAAGCACTTAAAATAATGGTCAATTCCAAAGCAGGACTTTTGAGGTGCTTTTTATTAAGAAGATAAAATAGCCATGGCACAGCATTTAATACCAATCCCATTATTGCTAGCTTAGATGCTGTTGCACTTGTTTGCAGAAACACATAGCCGAAACCTAAAAAGTTTAATGTGAGTACAATGAACGTAACAACTTTGTAGGTCTTTATTCGATCGTTCGGTATTGGTATGGCATACTTATACATTTACCGCATTGCTTTGTGTAAGCAGATTGCATAGTTTGTATAAAACCCTTGCACCTACATTTTCGTCCCATTCATCGTGGCTTATACCAATTTCGTTTAGATCAAAACCAATTAATTTGCGCCCACTTTTTAATAATTTTTTAAACAGGTAATAAATTTCCTGTACTTCAAAACCACCATGCACAGGTGTACCTGTATGTGGGCAAAGTTTTGGGTTTAATCCATCAATATCAAAACTGATGAAAACATGTTGCGGAAGCGCATTAATAATTTCATCCGTTATTGTTTTCCAGTTTTCACCTTCATATTGTCTTTCTTTAATGTCCTTATCAAAAAATGCCACTACCCTTCCATCACTCTGCTGCATGTATGCTAGCTCTTCATCGCAATAATCTCTTATTCCTACCTGTACTAATTTTTTTAATTGAGGTATTTCTTCTAACGCATTATACATAATAGATGCGTGAGAATAGTTGAAACCTTCGTAAGCTTTTCGCAGATCCATATGTGCGTCTATCTGCAGTATACCAAAATCAACATGCTTCTCTGCAATAGCTTTAAAAAAACCAAGTGGCGTGCTGTGGTCGCCCCCTAGTAAGCCTACTATTTTACCTTTCTCAAGCAAATCTCTTGTCTGCTCATATACCCAATTATTTAAAAATAAGCTTCCCTCATTTATATCCCTTAAGGTCTTGCACATAAACTTATTCTCCATTACAATCTCGCCATGAGAAATATAATTGATGTATAATTCCGCCTCTTTTCTTAAATAATCACTTTTTGTAAGAATCTTTTTATCGGGTTTGCGCATGTAAAATCCTTTGCGCCATTCGTCATTAAATTCTTCGTCAAATAAATCAACCTGCAGACTTGCAGTAAAAATATGGTCTGCAGCCCTTGCTGTACCTGCATTATAGCTTACGGTAACTTCCCACGGAACAGGCACTATTACAAGGTTAGATTCTTCTTCGGTAAAAGGTAGACCAAAAATATTGTTATCGGGGTTGCCAACAGAATTAGGGTCGAATAGCGAAAGATCGGACATTTGTATGCTTTTGAATTTTTGCAAAGATAGGGGAGCAAATTAAACAGCTGATCGCATTTTTGTAATAATAACAGCCGATTTTATGTCGTATTAGTTACACTAAAGATTATTTACCAAAAGCAAAATTTAGGCATTTAATTACAATGAGGCTTGCTCATTTAAGGTAACTTTGCGAAATATTTTTATAAATGAAGAAAACACATATAATATTATTAGTTGGAATAGCTGCATTGATAGTTGGTTTAATAAGTTTTTCTGCTGATTTTTCAACATACGATACAATTGGTTCCGCTAAAGAAAAGCAAGGGAAATTTGTTCATATTATTGCAAAGCTCGATAGAACACAACTTGTAGAATACGATGCCATTAAAAATCCGAATTATCTTACTTTTTACGCTGTAGATAGCCTCGGTGGGAAAACTAAAGTTGTTTTTCATAACAGCAAACCTGCAGACCTTGAAAAGAGCGAACGACTTGTAATGAAAGGGAAAATGGGAACCGAGCATTTTGAATGCAGCGATATTTTATTGAAATGTCCTAGCAAGTACAAAGATGATAAGCAACAGCTTCAAAATGAAGTGAAACAGCAAACATCTATGAAATAACAAATTGAGGATTCAAAATTGCGTACATGAAATTTGAAGGGGAACATTTATTGCCAGGACATATAGGACATCTTTTCGTTATACTTTCCTTAGTGGCAGCATTTATTGCTACAGTATCCTTTTTTAAAGCTTCCAGAACGATTGAGCTTATTGAAAAGCAAAATTGGCTTAAAACTGCAAGGCTTGCTTTTTACACACAGGTAGCTGCGGTATTTGTAATATTTGGCTGCATACTTTATATATGTTCCAATCATTTGTTTGAGTATATGTATGCTTACAAACACGCCTCATTGGAACTGGAATACAAATATTTACTGTCATGCATTTGGGAAGGCCAAGAAGGCAGTTTTCTATTATGGACCATCTGGCATGGGTTATTAGGTATTTTACTGATTAAAAGAAGTAAAGAATGGGAAGCTCCTGTAATGACCGTCATCAGTTTTGCACAGTTCTTTTTGCTGCTGATGATTCTCGGTATCTATTTCGGGAATATAAAAATTGGTAACAGTCCTTTTAGTTTAACTCGCAACGAGATCACTGCCCCAATATTTGCCAATCCAAATTATCTCAATTTTATAAAAGATGGTTTAGGGTTAAACGTGCTTTTAAGAAATTACTGGATGGTTATTCACCCACCAATATTATTCTTAGGTTTCGCATCTACTATTATTCCTTTTGCGTATGCATATGCGGGTATACAAACAAAAAGATATGGTGATTGGGTAAAAGAAGCATTGCCTTACACTTTAATGTGTGCAGCTATTTTAGGTGTTGGTATTATGATGGGTGGCAAATGGGCTTACGAATCTTTAAACTTTGGTGGTTATTGGGCTTGGGATCCTGTTGAAAATGCATCACTCGTGCCATGGTTGTTATTAATTGCAGGAATGCACACCATGGTCATTTATAAGGCAACTGGGCACTCATTAAGAGCAAGTTATTTATTTGCATTTCTTACATTTATTTTCATTCTCTATTCGACTTTTCTTACAAGAACGGGAATACTTGGGGATACATCTGTGCATGCTTTTACCGAAGCAGGAGAGGATATCAGTTTTACAATCTTTGGCTCATTAATTTCTTTTAAAGCAATGAATGGACTGATCTTGCTTTACTTATTTACGTTTGCAATTCCATCTTTGTTTTTACTTGGAAAACATTACAAAAAAATTCCTACTATTTACAAAGAAGAGACTACCAACTCCCGTGAGTTCTGGATGTATATTGGCTCACTCGTATTTTTTTTAACAGCAGTATTTATAATTGCAAAAACTTCTGTGCCGGTTTATAATAAAATATTTGGGACCAAGGTGGCGCCACCGGAAGACATTGAGTTTTCATACAATAAAGTAATTGTTTTGGTGGCTATCATACTTGGATTTCTCACAGCCATTACTCAGTATTTAAAATATAAAACAACAACAGGCAAATATCTAGTAAAAGAGATTTGGTTGCCTACAGTTGTTGCTGCTCTAATAATGATTGCGCTAATTATTTTTTATCCTTTTTCTTATTACAAGCAAGGAGCAGGATTCTTAGGTGCCATGTATGTAGCAGCATTTGCAGTAATTTATTCGCTCGTTGCAAATGCATTTTACATATGGACTGTTCAAAAAGGGAAAATAATGAAGGCCGGTAGTCCTATTGCTCATGCCGGGTTCATGTTGATGCTAATTGGAATTCTAATTTCTGCAGGTAACAAAAAAGTTATAAGTAGTAGTAATGTTAACGGAATAACATTACCAAGTAGCGGTAAAGATCCAATGACAAAAGAGACAGACAATCCAAGAGAAAACCTGACACTGTTAAGAGAGGTTCCGGCTAGTTTAGACGATTACAAAGTAACTTTTTTAAGAGATTCTGCCGGGCATGAAAAGGGCAGAAAATTCTACAAATTAAATTTTCAGAGAAAGGATAAAATAAGTGGCAAAACGATTGAGAATTTTGGATTAGAGCCGGATGTTTATCAGATGAAGGATAACAACATGAGTAGTAATCCTGATACTAAATCTTATTTGTTCAGAGATATTTTTACTTACGTTTCTTATGCCTTAAATAAAACCGATCAGCAAGAAGACACCGTAAAATTTAGTGAAGTAAAATTGAATGTTGGAGATACGGCTTTTTACAGCAATGGTATTTTGGTATTAAACAAAGTATTAAACAATCCAGTTGATAAAAAATACAATATTGAGCCCGGGCAGGTTGCTTTAATGGCGGATATTACTGTGACGAGTAAAGAAAAACAAACTTTTAGTGCAAAGCCTTTGGTAGTGGTAGATAGCTTGGGAATTGTAAATGCCGATGATACTGTTTTCGCCCAAAATCTGTTTATACGTTTCATTGGTGTAGACGAGAATAAGAAAATAAAAATTGGCATTAAAGAATCTAATACCCTCATAGATTATGTAACTGTAAAAGCTTATGTTTTCCCGCTTATAAACTTAGTATGGATTGGTCTTGTAATAATGGCTGCCGGCTTGGTTTTAAGCATGCTGCAAAGAGGCAAATTCTCAAAATTACAATCAGGCATTATTCTTACCTTATCTGTTGCGTTTGTGTTTTATATGTTTTTGCTGGCGAATGCGTAATTGTAGCATTTTTATCTAAAGTGTTGAAAAAAGATTATTGTCCCAAAGCGGCGGGATTGCAGCAAGTACCCCACAGGAATGCAGCGCAGCGAAATGACGAGGAGTACTGTGTAAAGCCCGAACAAATGTCGAATTAAGATTAATCGATAACCGCCCCCACCCTTTTTATTAAAAATTTAAGGTTACTTTAATCTGATTACAGTATTAATTTAAGAACTTTAGTTACAACAAATTCATTCATAGCGCAAGTGCAGTTATTTATTAAAACTTTTATGCTTTTATTTTTTTGCATGCTTTGCAGCGTGCAATTAATGTATGCGCAACAAAGCAACATAAATGATACAATAAAAACTCAGGCAATTATTTACGAAGGTGATACGGTTGAAATGAAAACGCTTGCATTTGCCTTTGCCTACGCAAAGCTCACCGCTGCACAGATTAAAGCAAATGCAAAATACAACAGGCTTCGAAATGCGGTTTATGTTACCTACCCTTATGCACGGAGAGCGGGTGCGGTAATGAATGATATCAATGAAAAGATGGCGAATGTGAAGAGCAAAGAGGAGCGCAAAAACTACATTAAATCTAGGGAGAAGGAACTTAAAAAAGAATTCAGTGATCCACTTACGAATCTATCTGTATACCAAGGTAAAGTATTGATGAAGTTGATTAACAGAGAAACAGGAAACGATTGCTACGAAATAATAAAAGAATATAAGGGCGGTGTTACAGCAAGGTTTTATCAAACTGTAGCTTTCTTTTTTGACAGTAATCTAAAACAGAGTTATGATGCCGATACAGATGATGCCACTATTGAACATATCGTAAAAGAAGTACAGAGAATGTACGGCTACAGCAATCGACCACACAGCAAGACAATGTAATTTATTTATCAACCTTTTTAGGTGTTTGTGAGTATTTTGGCAATACAAAAACCCTATTTTAGCGTACATTGCACGCTAACAGTTTCTATAATTTATGAAGATAGATGTTTTGGCTTTTGGGGTACACCCCGATGATGTAGAACTAGGTTGCGCAGGTGTTTTACTTTTAGAAAAAAAGAATGGGAAAAAAATTGCTATTGTAGACCTTACGCAGGGAGAACTTGGCACAAGAGGAAATGCAGAAACAAGAAAAGAAGAAGCTGCAGCTGCTGCTGAAATTTTACAGGTGGATGCAAGAGAAAACCTAATGATGCCGGACGGTTTTTTTGAGAATGACGAAATAAATAAAAGAAAAGTAATTACGGTTCTTAGAAAATACCAGCCAGAAATTATTTTTTGTAATGCGCCAGAAGACAGACATCCTGATCATGGAAGAAGTGCTTTGCTTGTTGAGGAAGCTGCTTTCTTATCTGGCTTATCGAAAATAGAAACATTTTTAGATGGTGAATTACAAACTGCATGGAGACCAAAATTTGTTTTTAACTTTATACAAGACAGGTATTTAAAGCCTGATTTTGTTATAGATATTTCTGAAGAAATGGAACAAAAAATTGAGTCAGTTACAGCTTATAAAACACAATTTTTTAATCCTGAAGACCAAGGCGGTCCGCAGACGTACATTTCTTCACCTGAGTTTTTAGAAAGTGTTTATGCTCGTGCTGCTATGTTTGGAAAAATGATTGGAGTGAAATACGCAGAGGGATTTCTGTCAAAGAAAATGATTGGTTTTAAAAATCTGGATGGATTTATAAAAGAAACGACCTAGGAAAAAACTATAAAAATATTTACATGGCAACCCCAAAATTTAAAAATTCTACCTCACTAAATTTTCACCGAGAGTTAAAACAGAGGGTGAATAATTACTTTATTGAAACGAAGAAAAAAAGTACGGGAAATTTTTCGCTTTACTTTAAGGCTGTACTTTTTTGGACTTTGTACTTGGCTTTGTACGTTCACGTACTTTTCTTTACACCTGGAACGTGGTATGCAATTGGCGAATGTTTTATAATGGGTGGCCTTACAGCTGCAATTGGTTTTAATGTAATGCATGATGGTGGTCACGGAAGTTTTAGTGACAGTCCTTTTTGGAATAAGATTGCAGCATTTTCAGTAAACGGCTTAGGTGCTAGCATGTTGATGTGGAACAACAAACATAATATTGTACATCACACTTATACCAATATCGATGGTGTGGATGATGATATTGAAATCAAGCCGTTGTTGCGCATGTGCGAAACGCAAAAGAAATATAAAATTCATCGCTTTCAGCATATTTATGTATGGTTCCTTTATACATTGTTATTAGTTATTTGGGTGTTTGGTACAGACTATACCAAATATTTTAGAAAGAAGGTAGGAAGTGTTCCGATAAAAAAATTCAGCGCATTTGACCACTTTGCATTTTGGGCAGCCAAAGTTTTTTATTATATTTTTATGATTGCGTTGCCAATTTATATGCTTGGCTTTTTGCCTTGGCTAGTTGGTTTCTTGGTAATGGCCATGTTTGCTGGATTGGTTTTGAGTGTCGTGTTTCAATTGGCTCATACGATAGAAGAAACGGCTTTTCCTGTGCCTGCTGTTGCTACAAATGATATAGAAAATGAATGGGCGATTCATCAAATAGAAACGACTGCAAATTTTGCAACAAAAAATAAATTGATTTCGTGGCTGGTTGGTGGTTTAAACTTTCAGATTGAGCACCATTTATTTCCAAAAATCTCTCATGTGCATTACCCAGAGATTAGTAAGATTATAAAAAAGACTTGCGAAGAATTCAATGTGAAATATATTGAACACCGAAAAATGCGCCACGCTTTAGTATCTCACGCCAGTTATTTAAAAAGAATGGGAAGAGCTTAGGAGTAGATTAAAAGATATAAGATTTTAGACACAAGCTTATTGCCCGATATTTTATCGGGTTATTTTTTTGTGTATAAATCGTCCTAACATCTATTGCTACAACTAGTCATATTTATGGAGCATTGGCATAATTTAAACTTACATTTATACCAATAGAGTTTTAAAATTTAAACTAACATTATGTCTCTTATAAACTGGCACCAAAAACACATTGCAACATCGAGCATTGGAGATCGACTTTCTGACAGTGTTGCAAAAAGTATGGGATCTTGGAAATTTATTATTTGGCAAACTGTTATTGTAATTATTTGGATGGTATTAAATGTAGTTGCATTTGTACGCCATTGGGATCCTTATCCATTTATTTTATTGAATTTAATCTTTAGCACACAGGCTGCTTATGCTGCACCAATAATTATGATGGCACAAAACAGGCAAACACAAAGAGACCGCATACAAGCAGATAGCGATTATCAAACTAACTTAGAAGCAAAAAGAGAAATTGAAGCACTACAAATTCAACTAAATAAAATAGAAACAGACAAACTAGATATGATTATAAAAATGTTGCGAGATATGAACAAGTAAATTGGTAAGTAAAGTGCTTGCTGCACACTTTTGTAATAATCTTTTTATTAATCTTTAAAGACTTTTTGGGTACAAGAATTTTATTCCTGTTCAACACTGCTTTCCAAATGGTTTTTTAAAGCAATTTTAATAAAGAGTTTATTGTAATGTCTGTCTCGTCGGTTGCGCTTTTCGGTTTTGCGTTTTATGTTGCGCTTGTCAATAACAATATTTTGCAAGTCGTTTAGGTCTTCCAATTTTTTAATATCGTTAGGTGAATTTCTTTTTGGCATTGGAGATATTTTTTAAAATTCTTTAAGTTTTATTTGTTTATAATATATGCAAAGAATCAATGCCTGTAGCCTTTCCACGTACCACCATATTTGTAATGTTCTTTGGTTTTAGCGGCATTGCAACAATTGCTGCAAACAAAGATCCAGAGCTTTCCTTTTTCAATTTGAATGCGGTAAAGAGTTGTATCTTCTTTGTTGCAGATAGCGCATATTTTGGTTTTCATTTGTAGCAGTTTACCCGAATTTAAAAGTAATAATATTTTAAATAAGTACTAATAGCTGCAATAGCGCAATGCGAAACGAATTGCAAATCTTAATTTGAAGATTTGCAAAAAATAAAAGTAGTTTGAGTTTTTTGTTGACCAAAGATAAGATGCCCAAAGGCGCAGGGATGGGCAGCACTACCCCGCAGCACAGCGAGGAGTAGTGCAGACAGCCCGTTACTTCTGCCCAACAATGGTATTTGCTCACCGCCCCAACAAACCTTAAATTTGCGCTTCAAAATATTTGTATGAGCGAAGAGAAAAGCCTGAACTTTTTAGAAGAAATTATAGAGACAGATCTGGCAGAAGGAAAATATCAATCAATCGTAACCCGTTTTCCGCCGGAGCCAAACGGCTATTTGCACATGGGGCATGCCACCGCTATTTGCTTAAATTTTGGGCTTACAAAAAAATATCCGGGGTATACAAACCTGCGGTTTGATGATACAAACCCGGTGACAGAAGATACCGAATATGTGGACAGCATCAAAGAAGATATTAAGTGGCTCGGCTTTGAGTGGAAGCATGAATTATATGCATCTGACTATTTTGATACGATGTATGATTATGCCGTAACGCTTATCATTAAAGGGTTGGCGTATGTAGAAGATGCAAGCGCTGAAGAAATTGCAAAACTAAAAGGTACACCAACCGAGCCGGGCAAAGACAGTGCAGCTCGCAGCCGATCGGTAGCAGAAAACCTGGAACTGTTTGAAAAAATGAAGAACGGTGAGTTTGCAGATGGCACCAAAACCCTGCGGGCAAAAATAGATATGGCGCATACAAATATGCTGATGCGTGACCCATTAATTTACCGCATAAAACATGCGCACCATCACCGCACCGGCGATAAATGGTGCATTTACCCGATGTACGATTTTGCACATGGGCAGAGTGATTCCATCGAACATATTACCCATTCCATTTGCACATTAGAGTTTATTCCACACAGAGAATTGTACGATTGGTTTATTGAAAAGTTAGAAATTTATCCATCTCACCAATATGAATTTGCACGCCGTAATTTAAGTTATACGGTTATGAGCAAAAGAAAATTAAAGCAGTTGGTAGAAGAAAATCATGTAGCAAGTTGGGATGATCCTCGTATGCCAACAATAAGCGGAATGCGCCGCCGTGGCTTTACGCCGCAAAGCATTCGTACTTTTTGCGATAAAGTTGGTATTGCTAAACGAGAGAACATCATCGATTTTTCTTTATTAGAATTTTGCCTTAGAGAAGATTTAAACAACACCGCTTTGCGTGCAATGGCAGTCCTTGATCCGCTAAAATTAATTATCACAAATTATGAAGATGGTAAAACGGAAGAACTAATAAGTGAGAACGGCCCGGACGAAGCTTATGGTACCCGTACCATTCCTTTTAGCAAAGAGCTTTGGATAGAGCGGGATGATTTTATGGAAGTGCCAGCAAAAAAATGGTTTAGGTTTGCGCCAGGTGCAAGCGTTCGCCTGAAAAGTGCGTACATACTGCGTTGCGATACTTTTGATAAAGATGAAAATGGAAAAGTTACTGCTATACATTGTACTTATTTCCCAGAAAGCAAAAGCGGTAGCGATACGAGTGGTATTGCCGTAAAAGGCACAATACATTGGGTGAGTGCAAAGCATGCCGCAACAGCGCAAGTAAATATGTACGATAGACTTTTTAAGGTTGAAAACCCTAGCAGCGAAGATGGAGATTTTAAAGATTATATTAACCCAGATTCATTGCATGTTGTACAAGCCTACATAGAACCTTCGTTGTTAAATGCTAAACCAACAGATAGATTTCAATTTTTAAGAAAAGGATATTTCTGTTTAGATAAAGAAAGTACTGCTGATAAAATTATTTTCAATAGGACAGTTACGTTGAAAGATGCGTGGGTGAAAGAGGTTAAGAAAGGTTAAGGGGAGAGAGTTACGGGTTGGGACACTCAAAACTTTTTGGGGCTGTTAGCTCCTTAGCCACATTGAACATCTGTACGGGCTTTCCGTTACAAGTCCTCGTTTCTCCGCCAAAGGCGGCATCACTGTGGGCTTTCCACTGCAATCCCGCAGCCCGTCAACATTTTTTCTTTTTTCAGCGGAACAAAGGAGTATGAAATTTAAGCAATTCCGTTATGGAGTTTTCCATTCAAATTTTAATCTTCATATTTTATATTCCACAATTCTCCTTCCTTCATTCGCAATTCGTAATTCGTAATTCAAAAATCAATCTTCCTCGCTCTTCAAGCTTGGGAAAACACTACAGATAACTAATACAAAAGATAAGATTACAATCAAATAAATCCCTAGTAGTTTGTTTACTTCTCCATCAAACAAAGAACCAGTAAAAATCACGTAAGTACGAAGTGTGTAAGCAACTAACAAAGCACACAAAAACATGTTTATTCTTTTTGCAACAACCGACTGCATTAAGGTAAACAGTAGACTAATAGCAACTAAAATTGTTATGACAATCCCTGCTCTGCCATAATAAACACCGGTAGCAAATCGTTTTACATTAAAGCCATTAAATGTAACATCGATATTATTGTAATGTACCCACGGAATAAAACAAGTTGCTATTAGTGCAACGCAAGACACAATTGCTGTGTAGTGTAATACTTTTTTATACTTCATGAGCTATTAAATATTCAGGTGCAAAACTACTTTTATTAAACTTTGCAATTCTTAAAATTACTAAAATAGAAAAGCCGCAAATAAATGCGGCTTTTTTATTTTAAAGAGGTCCCTAGCGGATTCGAACCGCTGTAGAAGCTTTTGCAGAGCTTTGCCTAGCCACTCGGCCAAAGGACCAATCACGAATTAGTAATATTATTTACGGATTGCGAGTTGCAAAAATAGGGAAAATATTTTATCAGATTACTAATATTTTCAGCGAAATTGGGCATCTAAATTAAGTGTATGAATCGCATAGCAGCATCTGAATTAATTATAAACGACAGAGGAGCCGTTTACCATGTAAACTGCCGACCAGAAGAAATTGCTGATACAATTATTACCGTTGGTGATCCTGACAGGGTTAAAGAGGTTAGCAAACATTTTGATAGCATTGAGTTTAAAAATAACCACAGAGAATTTGTTACACACACCGGTTTTATTGGCAACAAAAGGATCTCGGTAACAAGTACAGGTATTGGTCCAGATAATATTGATATTGTTTTAAATGAGTTGGATGCGCTGGTAAATATTGATTTTGAAACTCGAACAATAAAAGATGAACTTACACAATTAAAAATTATTCGCGTGGGCACTTCAGGATCATTGCAAGAAGAAATACCCGTTGATAGTTTTGTAGCGAGTACACATGGTTTAGGCTTGGATAATTTAATGAATTTTTATCGACATAGTAACAATGACGAAGAGCTACAAATTAAACAATCATTTGTAACCCATACACAAATTGATGCAGTTACACAACCTTACATATTTGGTGCAAGCCCTGCCCTCTTAAAAGAGTTTGTAAAAGATTTTCATAATGGTATTACTGTCACTTGCCCGGGATTTTACGGACCACAGGGTCGGGTACTAAGGCTTGGCTTAGCTCAACCAAATTTAATTGACAGCCTAACATCATTTGCATTTGGTAATCATCGTATCAGCAATTTCGAAATGGAAACATCTGCTATTTATGGTCTGGGTAAAACTTTAGGGCACCATTGTGTATCACTCAGCGCAATTGTTGCAAATAGAATAAGCAAAGAATTTAGCAAAGATGGAAATGCAGCGGTAGAGAAATTAATTGTAAAAGCTTTGGAAGCTGTGGAAAGTTTAAAATAAATGAAAGAGTATTTTTCCAAACCCACTACCCAAAACCCTCTTACCACTAGCTAATCCCCCACTTACCAAACATATGGAACTAACTTTTTATAAATATCAAGGAACAGGAAACGATTTCATCATTCTCGATAACAGAGAAGGACAACTACCTGCATTTAGCGAAAAAACAATTAAACATTTATGTGATAGAAGATTTGGAATTGGAGCCGATGGCGTCATGCTTTTAAATAACAAAGAAGGGTTTGATTTTGAAATGGTTTACTATAACGCCGATGGAAAACCAAGTAGTATGTGTGGAAACGGCGGCCGTTGCATGACTCGTTTTGCAAAAGATATGGGTATAAAAAAAGACACTTATTCTTTTTTAGCGGTTGATGGCGAACACTCAGCATCAATTGATTTCGACAATATTGTACGGCTAAGAATGGCGGATGTAACAGAAGTTGAATTTCATGCTCCATACGCAATATTAAATACCGGTTCACCACATTATGTAAAATACAGCAGCGATGTACGACACAAAGATGTATACAAAGAAGGACGTGACATACGGTATGCTACCGAGTTTGAAGCCGAAGGTATTAATGTAAACTTTGTAGAAAATACAGGAGACTACTCTATTTATGTAAGAACATATGAACGTGGTGTTGAAGATGAAACCTTAAGTTGTGGTACCGGCGTTACTGCAGCAGCATTAATGAGCGCACACCACGAAAGAGGTTTTAACCAAGTGGAAGTTCAAACCAATGGTGGACATTTAAGTGTAGAGTTTAACAAAACTGGAGACGAAAGTTTTACCGATATTTATTTATGCGGACCCGCAACTTTTGTATTTAAAGGCTTGATTAATATTTAATAATGATTCAATACTTTAATATTGTTGACCACAGAACGGTCGCAACAGATAAGCCCGGTAGCGGCACTTGGGTAAATGTTTTGCCACCACTAAAACAAGAAGAATTTTCTGAGTTAAGTGTAGCACTTGATATACCGTTAGATTTTTTAAAAGACTCGCTTGACATTGATGAGAGAAGCAGATACGAAGCAGAGGACGATGTTAAACTGATAGTGATTAAAACACCAACAGAGAACAATTCTTTTAATGAAAGCGATGCATTTTACATAACAATTCCTATTTGTATAATGCTCACAAAAGAACAAATTGTTACTGTAAATTCTTTTGAAAACGAAGCCATCAAAAAATTTCTAAACAGTTTTCAAAATCGCCATCCTGATAAGCAAAATATGATGGTGCTTAAAATCTTTGAAAAAATAACCAATAACTATCAAGATCATCTTAAAGAAATTAACCAGCGGCGTAATGCGCTTGAGCAAAAGTTATACGCAGCCAATAGAAATGAAGAGCTATTTCAGCTGATGCGTATACAAAAAAGTTTAGTTTATTTTGTTACGGCACTTCGTAGCAATGAATTACTATTAATGAAACTTGCACGAACAAATTTTTTGCAGTTAAGTGAAGATGAGAAAGACTTTTTGGATGATTTAGTGATAGAAACGTCTCAAGCACTAGAAACAGCAAACACCTACACAAACATTCTTTTAAGCACACTCGATGCCTTTGCAAGTATTATTAGTAATAACCAAAACGAAGTACTAAAAAGGCTTACCACCATTACACTTTTTCTGAGCATACCTGTATTAATTGCAAGTATTTATGGTATGAACGTGCCGCTACCTTTTCAACATTCGCCATATGCTTTTTGGGTACCAATTACAATTTCACTTATCATTTTAGCCATAGTCGCTTTCAAATTCATCAATAGAAAAAAATAGTATGATCACCATTCGGGTCTATGGCATTTTAATAAACGAGCATCAGCAAATTTTAGTAAGCGATGAATTTATAAGAGGCATGTACATTACAAAGTTTTGTGGCGGCGGTTTGGAAGAAGGAGAAGGCACAAGAGATTGTCTTCGCAGAGAATTTATAGAAGAAATGAATTTAAAAGTTGAGGTAACAGACCATTTTTACACCACAGATTTTTATCAGCCATCGGCTTTTAAAAAAGGAGATCAGATCATGTCCATCTATTACAAAGTAAAAGCACTCGAACCAATAACAGCAACACTTCGCAGCCTACCTTTTCAGTTTGATGCAAGAGAAATGAACATGTACAAAGAAACGGGCGAAACAGAAACATTTCGGTTTATAAATCTTACAGACTTTAACCAAGATTGCATGACCCTGCCGATAGATAAAATCGTTGCTAAAATGGTTTTAGCGGAAAAATAAAAATCTACTTATTCATCAGCAGATGGTCCATAACTACCCGGAATTGGAATATCAAGCAATCGCAAATAAACGCCTAATTGAGCTCTGTGGTGCACACTGTGGTTCAATACCCAAGTTCTCATAACCTGTGCTTTCGGCATAGTAAAATAAATAATGTCACCATTCTTCATCGTCCAGGGTTTTGCCATTTCCTCATCAGTTGCATTTTCAAGAATAGCTTTAGATGCTGCTAAACATTTGTCAAACAATGCAAGTAATTCTTCATTTGACGTTAGCGCTTCGGGCACAAAATCCAACTTTGCAAAATCCAGTTCATCTTGCTGCACCGTTACTTTTGCCCAACCATAAATTTCAGCAATATGCCTAGCAAGGTTCCCCATCGGCATACTTTTTTCATGTGGTTTGTAGCTGCTTTTTTCAAAAGGAAAAAGTGCCAACATTTTTCTTGTAGTTATCGCTTCGGCTTGTAGTTCAGCCAACATTAATTTTGCAATCGTCATATTCTAAATTTTTAATTTTACAAAAATCTATCAGCCATAAGCCGGATTCTGTTTTGCTGTAAAATTAATTACAACAAAGGCTGTCATTTATCTGGCTGCAACATTACTGTTACAATCTTGCTGCCTACCCTCCACTGTGCATTGTTGCCAATGCAGCAAACG
>JBBREY010000063.1:0-15499 GCA_038225275.1 Chitinophagales bacterium
AGCAGCAAAAATTTTCTGGATGAAAAATAAAGGTGAAGTGTACGTTGATCCTACTAACATGCCTATGGCACCTGCAGGAAAGCAATACCAACTTTGGGCAATTGTAGATGGTAAGCCGGTGGATGCAGGTATGATTACATCTAAGGACGGTAAAAAATATACGATACAAAAGATGAAATCTTTTGGAAAAGCACAGGCTTTTGCTATAACGTTAGAAACAGAAATTGGCAATACTCAACCAAAAGGGGTAATGTTCGTAATGGGGGAAATTTAATTAACATGTAAAAATATTCTAAAAAGCCTTCAAAAAATTTTAAAGGCTTTTTATTTTTTCAATACAATCCTAAATGTAGTTCCCTTACCAACGTCGCTTTGTTTTACAAATAATTGTCCTTTATGGTAAAGATCAATTATTCGCTTGCTTAGCGATAATCCCAAACCCCAACCTCTTTGTTTTGTTGTAAAACCCGGTTTAAAAACATTGGCAATGTTATTTTTGCTAATGCCTTTTCCATTGTCTTTTACATCGATAATTATTTGAGCAGTTTCATTTTTTATATTAATATTTATGGCGCCTTTTCCATTCATGGCGTCAAGTGCATTTTTTAATAAATTTTCAATCACCCAATCAAATAATGGGGGGTTTATCATTGCTATAATTTCAGTCTCTCCACCATTGTCTATGGTAAAGGAAACCCTGTCGGTAGCTCTCCTTTTTATATAGTTAACCATCGTTTCTATCTGAGCTACTAGATCTGTCTCTTCCAATTTTGGTGTACTTCCAATCTTGCCAAATCTATCACTCACAAGTTTCAAACGCTCAACATCTTTGCTCATTTCAAAAGCTATTTTTTGCGTTCCTTCATTCTCCTTCAACATTTCCATCCAACCTTCTAATGAGGAAATTGGTGTACCTAGCTGGTGGGCTGTTTCTTTTGCCATGCCCGCCCAAACTTGGTTTTGCGTGCTTTTACTTTTGTTTGAAACTGCTATAAATATGATAATAATAAACAGCATTGCTACTACCAATTGTACAATTGGGAAATATCGTATCTGCACCAATAAATCAGATTCCCCATAATAGGTAAAATTTTTTTCGGCAGGGTTTAACGGGTTTTGCCAAATAATAGGCGGATTTATTTTTTTTAGTATCTCCAGCTTCTCTTTTAAATAATACTTATTTTCGGCAATGGCGGCCGAGTCATAATTGTTAGCAACTATACTATCGTTTTCGTTGATCTGTATCAGAGGAATATCCTTACCGTTTTCAATAATTATTTTGGTAGCAAGTTTGGTATCTTGATTACTAATATTGTTTAAATCATTTACTGCTTCCACATACTGCTGCACTTTTCTTTTTTCGTCAGCAGCAATTTTTTTTGCAAGAAAATTACTGAAAAAAATACTTGCCAATATGAAGGCAATGGCAATGAGGCCAAGAATATTTCTTAAATTTAGAAACCGTTGAAGCATTTTTAAAAATACCAAATATTGAAATGCAAATAGCCATAAATTTTACAAATGAAGTATGTTTGTAAACACATGATGGCTCATAACAATAAAACGCAACCAACAAATACGAGTTCACCGTCAGTTGCTGTAGTAATTTTAAATTGGAATGGTAAACATTTTCTTGAAAAATACCTCCCGTATGTTTTAGCCTCTACTTATCAAAATAAAAAAATAATTGTAGCCGATAATGCTTCTACAGATGATTCTATCAATTTTTTAAAACAGCATTACCCCTCGGTAGAAATTATTATTAATGCATCTAATGAAGGTTTTGCAAAAGGATATAACCTAGCGTTAAAAAAAGTAGAAGCCGATTATTTTGTATTATTAAACAGCGATGTTGAGGTAACGCCTAACTGGATGGAGCCAATCGTGCATTTAATGGAGAACGATAAAATGATCGGAGCTTGCCAACCTAAATTACTAGATGAAAAAAATAAAAAATATTTTGAATATGCCGGTGCTTGTGGCGGTTGGATAGATACTTTTGGCTATCCCTTCGCAAGAGGAAGAGTGTTAGAGGAAATGGAAGAAGATGAAGGTCAGTACAACACTGCCGTTCCATGTTTTTGGGCATCCGGCGCAGCGATGTTTGTCAGAGCAAGGTTGTTCAATTCTTTGGGTGGATTAGATGAATATTTTTTTGCGCACCAAGAAGAGATTGATCTTTGTTGGCGCATGCAGAGAGCAGGGTATAAAATTTATGTTGAGCCTGCATCAATCGTTTATCATGTTGGTGGTGGTACTTTACCAAAAGGGAACAGCAAAAAAACATATTTAAATTTTAGGAATAACCTTATCATGATTTATAAAAACAGTTCTGCAAAAGCATTGTTTTTAAAAATGCCACTTCGGTTTGGGCTCGATGCCTTGGCAGCTTATAAAGGATTGTTTTCAGGTGATGGAGGCTATTTTATGGCTATAGCTAAGGCCCATCTTCATTTTGCAAAATGGGTTTTATCTCACAAGAAAAACACTGAGCAAATCATTGGTAAAAATGTACAGTTAAATGGTGTTTATAATGGAAGTATCTTATGGCAATATTATGTAAGAAATAAAAAAATCTTTTCTAGATTTATTTCTGCCAAATAAACTTTTAAAAAAATAAGCCCTATTTTTGCACTTGAAAATTTAAGAAAATGCAACAAGAAATAATAGAGGATAAAGAAAAAGATTTTAAACACAGCTGGGTATCATCTTCACGCTTTTTATGGTATTGCCAGATAGCGGTTGTAATTGCAATTATTTTGTCTGCATGTGTTGCTCAGTACAACCACAGATATAAAGGAAAACCAAAGGTGAACATTCCCGAAAATACGCTTTGGAACCCCAAGTACAAATAAAATTTTGTAATTAGATTTCAATCCTTATTTTTGCCATCCGAAAAACAAATCGCAAGATTTGTTTTGAGAATAAAAGATCTTACACATAACCTGCGGAAGTAGCTCATTTGGTAGAGCGCGACCTTGCCAAGGTCGAGGTGGCCGGTTCGAGCCCGGTCTTCCGCTCCAAAAAACTCCCGCCTCAAACGGGAGTTTTTTTATATCTTATCTCTTCTATTTGATGAGTTATAAAAGTGTTTGCCCCGGTGGTGAAATTGGTAGACACGCAGGACTTAAAATCCTGTTTACAGCAATGTAAGTAACGGTTCAACTCCGTTCCGGGGCACAAAAAAACGTCTTAGGGCGTTTTTTTAGTTTACAGCATGCGGCCATGGCGAAATTGGTAGACGCACTACCTTGAGGTGGTAGCGCCCATACAACGGGTGTGTCAGTTCGAATCTGATTGGCCGCACAAATCAAACCTGCTTTCCCCGCAGGTTTTTTTATTTTGAAGCATCTTCAATAAATCATTTTTTAGCATTTTTATCCTGCTTTCCGTTGCAAGTCCTCATTCGTTCGCTCCTTCGTCGCTCACTCATTCCGGGCTTTCCACTACAATCAGGGCTAAGCTCAACAGAATATCTTTTTTCAACTTTTATTGTGCATTATTCTATAACTATTAGAATCTCAAATAATTCAAAAACAAACAAATTATTTGATTTAAATCTTTGCGACTTTGCGGTAAAATTCCCAAACAAATCTTTACATCAAATTTATTAACTTGTAAAAAATACCAACTAAATGACCAATGATATAAAATGTCCCAACTGCGGACACAGCTTCGATGTAGAAAATGTAATAGCAGCAGATCTTGAAAAGAAATTCCAAACTGAATACAAAAATAAACTTCAACAATCGCTCAACAAAATAGAAGAATCTGAGAAAAAATTAGAGGCAGAAAAATTATCATTTGAAGAAAAAAAGAAAAATGAAAATGAGTTGTTTGCAAAAAGGATGCAAACAGAAAAAATAAAGATAGAAGCAGAAATGCAAGAACAACTTACCAAAAGCATTTCATCCGACTTTGAAAATCGTTTAAAATTACTTCAACAAGAAAAAAATGACAATGAAGAAAAGTTAAAAGAATCCCGCAAAAAAGAACTTCAATTTTTACAATTAGAACAACAATTAAAAAATAAAGAGGCAGACCTTGAAATAACAGTTCAAAAAAAACTACAAGAAGAGAGACACAGTATCGGTGAACAAATACGTAAGCAGGAAATTGAAAAAAATTCGATGAAAGAGAACGAGCAAAACATGCGGATGCGAGAGCTTGAAAAACAATTGGAAGACCAAAAGAAATTAGCAGAAGAAATGAAACGCAAGGCTGAACAAGGTTCTATGCAATTGCAGGGAGAAGTTCAGGAACAGGCTTTGGAAGAAATGTTGGCTGCAACCTTCCCTTTTGATATAATAAGCGAAGTTGGCAAAGGTGTACGGGGAGCAGATTGTATACAAACGGTACGCAACCATGTTGGGCAGGAATGCGGTAAAATAATTTACGAAAGCAAGCGCACAGAAGCTTTTACGGCTGAGTGGATAGAAAAACTCAAAAAAGACATGCTAGCCACGGGTGCAGACATAGCAGTTATAGTAACGAAAACAATGCCCAAAGATTTACAACAGTTCGGTGAAAAAAATGGCGTGTACATCTGTACTTTCTCAGAAGCAAGAAGCCTTGCACAGGTATTAAGAAACGCAATTTTAAAAATAAGCGAAAGCCGGACGAGCCAAGAAAATAAAGGCGAGAAAATGGTAGCTATGTATAATTACCTTACGAGCCACGAGTTTGTAGGCAATATGAATGCTATGCGTGAAGGCTTTAGGGGCCTGCGTTCTATGATGCAGAAAGAAAGGGAAGACTTTGAGAAAAACTTTAAAAAGAAAGAAAAACAAATTGAACTTATTATACAAAACTCTTTACATATTTCGGGCTCGGTAGAAGGAATTGCAGGGCAGGAATTAAATATGCAGCTGGTAGACAACGAAGAATAAACCTAAAGACTTTTATAATAGAAAATAATGCCTCAAGATGCACTGTGGTTAAATGACAAGGGTGCAAATTATATAATATACGACCATAACAAGATTACCGATGCCGCATTAATCAGGGAGATTGAAAATTCATTTTCAGCTGATACGGTCATTGATTTTGCCTACTCGCAAAATAACAGCGTCCACAACGATTCTCTGTTACAAACACTGGTAAGCTATCAGCGATTGCACAAAGAAAATAGTTTTTTAGAAGAGAAAGCATACTACGACAGGCTTGGCAATAAAATAGAATTTGTAATAATGCTTATTTTTATTGCATTTATATTTTATGCATTTTACAGAAAAAACAAAAAGAAAAACAATCCCTACGCCGAAGATGACAATGAGTGGATTGAAATTGGAAGCCGTAGAAAAAGTTATTTTGAAGAAGAATATGTAAAACCTATAAAAACCCTCACCTACAATTCTTTAGTGTACAAAGGAAAAGATTTAAAATTTTCAACCGAAGAAATTGAAGCAATTCTATCCAAGCGTTTCCCTTATTTTAATACACTATCAGCCGGAGAAAAATTTCGCTTTCTACAACGTCATAAAAAATTTATGGGGCAAAAAGTTTTTAGAATACACGATAAAAGCGGCTTTAAAGAAATGCCTGTGCTGATTACAGCAACTGCTATTCAGTTAAGTTTAGGCTTGGATGAATATATGTTACCTCATTATGAATTCATTAATATTTTTCCTGAGGAGTTCTTAGGTATTGGGCCACACATCAGGTTCTTAGAAGGCAATGTATCGGGCAACACCATTAATATTTCGTGGAAACATTTTTTGCAGGGATATGCGAATATTGAAAATGGGCAAAACGTTGGGTTACACGAAATGGCTCATGCATATTATTGCCAGAACATGGTCTGCGAAGATGAGAGGGACCACACATTTGTAAAAGCTTATGGCAATTTTGATATGCTAAGTAGCACCGTTTTTAAGAACGAACAGCTTTCAACCAAAAATTATATTCTGATTATGGCTTGAGAAACCTGCAGGAGTTTTGGGCAGAAAGTGTAGAAATATTTTTTGAAAGGCCTGCTGCAATGAAACAACAATACCCAGATTTATTTATGACAATGAGTTTGCTTCTCAACCAAATTCCTATTTAAGGTTCTGTTACCACCCAGCTCAAATTATTACCTTCAATCAAACTTGTTGTAAGCCGTAGCAACATATTTTTTTCTTTCTTAAAGAGACAATCCGCATAGCAACCAAACTCATTGGCTTTTACAGCAATAATATTCATGTCTTCGATAAAATCAATCTGCCCGGCACCATACCACTTAAACGTGGCTTCCTTAATACTCCATGCCATTGTTAGTTTTTCAATATTATCACCATCAGTTTCACCTAGTATGCTCTGTTCTTTTTCAGATAGAAATTTGTGTTGAATCTTTTCAATTTTTTGGTTTGGTATTTCAATATCTACTCCCACCCTATTTTGTGTACTCACGATAGCAGCCGCATAATTACCACAATGCGAAATTGAAAAATGGAAAACATCGTCTTTTAGAAAAGGCTTTCGGGTATCTGCTATAATAATAAGCGATAAAGGAAACTCAGGAAATAATTCTCTTAGCAAATATCGCCCTGCCAAGTGCTGTAGACGTTTGTGGTGATGTGTAATATTCCTCTGTAACGGCACATGATTTAGAAAAAAATTCTCTCCCTCGGTAATATGCCAAACGCCTATTTTTGTAGCAGAATTTATTTGTTGCTGGTAAATAAGAGGCATGGCGCAAATGTAGTAGAAATTGGTTCATATTAGTATGTCGAAGAAGTGACCGATATTCATTTGTAGGGACATGCACTTCAACGAAGATGCCCAATGCTGCTTCCTATTCGAAAAATAATCAACATGTGCGCAGCACATAAAAAATAAAATATGATTTTAAGCGATACGAGAATTTTAGAAGAAATGGAAAAAGGAACTATTAAAGTTGTTCCTTATAACAGAACTGATCTTGGCAGTAATAGTTACGATGTACACCTCGGTAAAAATCTTGCTACGTACGAACATGCAGAACTGGATGCAAAAAAACACAACCGCATAAAACATTTTGAAATACCAGAAGAAGGCATTTTACTATTGCCTCACATGTTTTATTTAGGTGTTACGGAAGAGTATACCGAAACACATGCACATGTTCCTTTTTTAGAAGGCAAGTCGTCTACAGGGCGGCTTGGCATTGACATACATGCTACTGCCGGTAAAGGAGATGTTGGTTTTTGTGGACACTGGACTTTGGAGATTTCTGTAAAACAACCAGTAAGGGTTTACAAAGGAATGCCAATAGGACAATTGATCTATTTTCCTGTAGATGGGGAAATTGAAGTAAAATACAACCAAAAGAAAAATGCAAAATACAGTGGACAACCGGATGTGCCGGTAGAGAGTATGATGTGGAAGAATGCATTTTAGAATTTTCAATTGAACGTAATTAATTTACCGAAATAATTTTTCAGCAACTTCAACACTATTAATAAATGAAAAACTGACATGCTATTTCCATCAACAATTTTATGGCATTTCATTGAACAACAACTTCAGAAAAAAAGTAGGATAAGTTTTAAACTAACCACCCAACTAAGAATTAATTAAGCCGCCAAATTTCGAAGTTAAGTGCTGTTGCAAATGCCACCCAACATAGATAAGGGACTAGCAACCATGCAGCAGTTTTTGAAACTTTTCTAAAAGTCATGATTGTGCTGGCAATCATTATGAAAAGCAAAATAATATCTATCAAAGCAAGATCTGGTCTTTTATAAAAAAAGAAAAGGAATGACCATAAAAAATTGAGCGCAAGTTGTATCCAATAGTACGTATAGCCTGTATACCTTTTTTCTAGCTTTGCATGGCTGTTCCAAATAATGTAAAATGAAATACCCATCAGAATATAAAGGGTTGTCCAAACTGGGGCAAATACCCAGCTTGGCGGATTGAAAGATGGCTTGTTCAACGTTTTAAACCAGGTGTTTACAGATGATGATGTAAAAAACCCGGATACTCCACCAACTGCTAAAGGAATAACGATTGAGATGATTAATTTGTAAATTGATTTCATAACGACCTTGAGATTTTAAGAAGAAAATGATTGATAATTGTTAGATGGTGCCAAACTTATTGTAATACGCAATAATAAAGCCTGTTACTTCATCATAACTAAGTATTCCATTGGGCTGCTCGTTACTTTTTAAAAACAAGCCATATGTATATCGAAAAATTGGTTCTAGAAAACTAGTGTGGTCCAGGCTAAATTTTCTACGTTCTTTAAAATCGTCCAAGACAGAAGATAGCAATAACCTGCGGTAAGAAAATGCTGAAGAACTATCTGCAAAGTAAAGGGTTCTGTTAGCATAAGTAAATAAATCAGTGTAAACAGAATACTGAAAAACGGTATCAGGGGAAGATGCGGCAGCCAAATAACCTACAAAATTTGCCTCCATCTCTTTTGCATAACCAAGCTGGTGTGCAACTTCATGGCAGGCTGTAAAAGGCTGGGTAAATTTTGGTACCGTTGTATTTACTTGTGCCTCGCCAGTAGCGGGGTTATAGTAGCCCACAAAACCGGTATAATTACCTATCCAACCCCACATTGACTGCTTAATTGACATCGGGTGATACGCAAGAAATGGAAATTGCTTCGACACGTTTTTGTATGCATTTCCCGTCATATCAAAAAGTTTGGGAGTGGTTGGATAAGGCGTCTTATTGCGAAGTAGACTTTGCTTTGTTGAATTAATTTTGTTGACAAGCAACCCATTAATACTTTTCAATTCTACAAGTGAGTATTCTTTTAAAGGCATTTTAAGTTGGCTAGCTATTCCCTCCCTGTTATAATTGATACCCCAAAAAATATTGAACAAAATATAAAAAATGCTTATGAATAACACCAATGAATAACCAAACTTGTACGCCCGTTTTTTGGACACTTCTCTTTTCTTTTTAAATAAAAGAAACTGTAATAAACGAAAGAATTGTTTTAAGAAGAATAAAACAAGGAAGAGCCACAAAATATCGCCGATGCTAAAAGGCATCCATCCAAAGATTAGCCTAAACCGGGCGGCTAAAGGGGGATAAATCATCAACGAATAAGCGTTTTCTACCCTTTCTGCGTTAACACTAAAAAAATGTATTGCAAGGCAAAACAGGACTAGGACGGAAATAAATATTATTTTTTTTTCAAATTTCATCTTATAAAAAACCCTTTAAAGTGCAAAAACACACCATTCTACCTATTAGAAATCAATTTAAGGTATATATTTTAAATAAAATGGCGTACATTTGCAGTCCTTTAAAAAGAATGCGATGGGTAGTAAGCGTATGTTTGAAATTGCTTTTGTAGGATTAAAACCCGGTGTTCATGAGTTTAATTACGAATTGGATGCAGAATTTTTTAAAGAAAAAGCAGGAGAAAACGTTGATGAAATTGTTGCTAATGTTAAGTTGACATTAGATAAAAACAATGGATTCATGATATTGAAATTTATTGTTGGTGGTAACGCTGCGGTGAATTGCGATAGATGTGGGAACCCTTTAAAAGTAGATCTTTGGGATGAATTCAACATGGTTGTGAAACTTACGGAAGATGCACAAAAAGCCAACGATGAAGAAGAAGATGCAGATGTGTTTTACATCGCAAAATCTGAGAGTCATATTGATGTGAGTGATTGGTTATATGAATTTGCAATGCTGAGTATACCGATGCAACATGTTTGTGGCACTGATGCAAATGGGCAATCACTTTGTAACAATGAAGTTTTAGAAAAACTTGCAGCGATGCAGGTTAAAGTTGATGAACAGCAGGGGAACTCAATATGGAAGGGGCTGGAGAAATTTAAAGACAATTAGAATAAAATAAACGGTTTAGCGAAACGATAAACCGATATTTACATAAGATTATATTACACAAATACTAAAAAAACAAGTCATGCCAAATCCGAAAAGGCGCCATAGTCAGCAAAGAAGTGCAAAAAGAAGAACGCACTACAAAGCTACAGAACCTACACTTAGCGTAGATAGCACTACAGGCGAAACTCATGTACGCCACCGTGCACACGTAAGCGAAGGTAAATTATATTACAAAGGTAAATTGGTGTCAGAAAAAGCACCATTGAGAGCTGTATAATTTTACTTAAAAAATCTTTTATTCCAGAGTCGGCTTGCTTAAACTCAAGCTCGATTTTGGAATTTTTAATTTTTAAATTTTCTTACCGATGATCACAGTAGGGCTAGATATGATGGGTGGCGACTTTGCACCTCTTGAAGCGGTGAAGGGAGCTGCAGCATTTTTTGCAGATAGCCTTGGCCCTATTAAATTAGTGTTGATTGGCAAAGAGGAAGAAATTAAGATAGTAATTGAATCTCACCCGTTGCCACAGGAAATGTATACCATTATACATGCACCTGAGGTGATTGAAATGCACGAACACCCCACAAAAGCTTTAAAGGAAAAACCTGACAGCTCTATAGCGGTCGGTTTTAAACTCCTTGCGACATCAAAAATTGATGCATTTATAAGCGCAGGCAATACCGGTGCAATGATGATTGGTGCACTATTCAGTATTAAAACAATTGAAGGTATTTTGCGCCCAACGATTGGCGCTTATATTCCCAGAGAAAATGGTTCGTTGGGTTTAATGGTAGATGTTGGGTTAAATGCAGACTGTAAAGCTGAGAATCTAAACCAGTTTGCAGTATTGGCAACATTGTTTGCCGAGCACATTTTAAAAATAGAAAATCCAAAAACCGGTTTAATAAATTTAGGAGAAGAAGAAGGTAAAGGAAACTTACTAGCTCAAGCAACTTATCCCCTGTTAAAAGAAAACAAGCACATAAATTTTATTGGCAATATTGAAGGGAGAGATATTTTGCTTGATAAGGCGGACGTTATGGTATGTGATGGGTTTACGGGAAATGTAGTTTTAAAACTTGCGGAAAGTGTATATGATCTTGTAAAACGAAGAAATATAAACGACGAACATTTTGAGCGTTTTAATTTTGAAACATATGGCGGTATTCCTGTATTGGGCGTTGCAAAACCTGTTATAATTGGGCACGGCATCAGTAACAACGTAGCATTTAAAAATATGATTAAAATAGCTGTAAGAATGGTTGAGATAGATTTTGTAGGGAAAATAAAAAATAGTTTTATAAACGAATAAAATTTCATTTTTATGACTAGTCCTAAAAAAACGATACAAGATTAATAAAAAATAAAAGTACAATATTTAAGCAGTAGTAAGTTCATTCTTACTACTGCTTTTAGTTTTATAGGTTCTCATTTTGATTGTATTTTGCCTGTGCATTTGGTCAGGTGTTAGCATAAAATTAGAATAGTGAGGTCTCTGTTGATTATAAATTTGGATGCTTTCTTCCACTACTAACTTCATTATTTCTAAGTCCTGATGGTAAGTGTCTATAAAAAACTCTTGCTTTAATATGCCATTTATTCTCTCAGCAACAGCGTTTTCATAAGGATCTCCATTATTTGTCATACTACATTTAATTTTGTTTGTAAACAATACCTTCTGATAATCATCTGAACAATATTGTAATCCCCTGTCTGAGTGATGTATCAATGGTAGAGTATCGTCTAGCCTGCGTTTTATTGCCATTTTTAATGCCAGTAAACTACTTTCGGTAGTCAGGTTATCTGCAACATGGTAACCTACTATTTTCTTGGAATATGCATCCGTAACCAAACTTAAATAGCAAGGTTTTTCTCTTTTGCCTATATAGGTTATATCTGATACCCAAACTTGCTCAGGTCTGTTTATTACTGTGTCAATAATTAAATTCTTATGCTTTCTAAATCGGTGATGTGAGTTGGTCGTTACGTGATAGCTACGTTTTGGTTGTATTAATAAATGGTTTGCCCTGAGAATATCAGAAAACTTATCCCTTCCTATTTTAAGTACTTGCAATTTGTTGAAAAGTAAATAATATAACTTTCTGGTACCTATCCTGGGCATTGATTTTCTTACCTCTGTTGTCATTGCTATTACTTCCTCGGCTTTGGTTTGCTTGCAAATTCTTCTGCGTATTTTACGATAATAAACCTGTCTGTTTATCCCGAACAAATGACAGGCAAACACTAGTGTTTGTTGTTGCTGTTGTCTAAATTGTTCGATTGTTCGGGTGGTGAGTTTTTTCTGATATCAATTTGATATTCTTTCTCTGCAAGATTGATCATCATATCGAAGATGATTGCTTTGCTGTCTGCTACATGAGCCTGCTGTTCAAGCATCGACTTCTGCTTCTCTAACAGCTTCACCCTAGCTTCCAGCTCCATGATTTTTTGTTCAGGACTTTTAGGCATATTTAATGGAGTTTGATTTTCCCAGTCAAAACTACCATATTTTCTTAGCCAGTTTACTACAGTCGAACGGGATTGAATGCCATATTTGCGTTGTGCAGTAGTAGTGGATAATTCACCCCGTTCTATACACTGCACAATCTGAATCTTGAGAGAAAGACTGTAATTGCTCTGGGTACGCTTTACATAATTTGATGAAGACATAACGATGGTTTTTGTGTATCGCTATTTCAGGACGGGACAGATATAGCTCAAAAAAAGTCAGTGATTAACTCACTGACTTTTTCTTTAAAATTTAAGGAATGAATTAAACTTTCACGTTTCCGAGACTGGTTAGCAAACCGAAAACTTTGAGCAACCATATAATCACACCAATTACAACAACAATATTTAGAATAGATTTGATTTTTCTATCCATAGGGATATAATTATTAATCAAGTAGAGAACAACCCCAACAACGATCAACACAATGAGAATAGTTAAAATAGGCATGATAGTAAATTTTAGTTTTTAAATAGTTAAATGATTTGCATTTAAAGATAATTATCTCTTTCGTTTTCCAAATTTTTATTAAATGAAATATTAACTTTCTAAGAATAAATTCAAAATATTTCAGGCACAGTCGAATACATGGCAAATCTTTTATGTAACGCTAAAAATCATTTAAATCTTTTTAAAAAATGTTTATCATAGGACGCTTGGTCTCTGACAAACCGAATTAAAAGTTCGCCAAAATCTGTCCATAAAAAAATGCACATATACCATCCTCACTTTTCTATGCTACATGATTTGCGTCTAAAAAATATATTTTAATATTTCGGTGCGCTGCACCTCTAGAACTTATTTAATTTTTCTAATAATATATCCGTGCACTGCACCTCAATTTTTTTTGCTTCAGAGTTTAACAGGGTGATCGTGCACTTCACAGATTTATCTGAATATTGGATAAAGCAAGGCTAATACTTTGAGGCGCAGAGCACCTCGGCCTCGGTGCATCACTCAATCAGCGTGCACAAATCTCTCCCCATCAATAAAAGCTAAATAAATGTTGTAATGCTGAAAGGCTGCGGGATTGGCAGTAGTACCTGCCGCTATATTAAAACCTTAATTTTAATAAACTTTGCTGCGGCACTACTACAGACAGCCCGAACCAATGCTGAAGAAAGATTCAATGCTCAAAGCCCCAAACAAAAAATAACCTACAAAAAATTTAGCCGCAAATTCACAAATTAATATGCAAATCTGCGGCTAAAAAATATCAATTATTTTCTTACAACTTCGGCTTTACCCCCATCTCACTAAAAATAAAGGAATAGATATCTGCAATGGTTTCTATGTTCTTTTTTGTATTGCTTGCGCCATGACCGCTATTGGTATCTATGCGTATGAGCAACGGGTTTTTGCCTTTGTATTTTTCCTGCATGGTGGCCATATATTTAAAAGAATGTGCAGGCACCACACGGTCATCATGATCTGCTGTTGTTACAAGCGTTGATGGATAATTTGCGGTGGCACTCACATTGTGCAATGGCGAAAATGCATAGAGATTTTTGAAATTTGCTTCGTCTTTTTCGCTACTGCCGTAGTCTGCAATCCAGTTCCAGCCGATGGTGAATTTATGAAAGCGCAACATATCCATTACGCCAACCTGTGGTATGGCAACCCTTGCAAGATCTGGCCTCTGGTTTATAACTGCACCCACCAAAAGTCCGCCATTGCTGCCGCCACGGAGTGCAAGCCTTGCAGAGGTGGTGTAATTTTCTTTTATTAAGTATTCGCCTGCGGCAATAAAATCGTCAAATACATTTTGCTTGTTAAAGAGCATGCCTGCCTCGTGCCATTTTTCGCCATACTCGCCACCGCCTCTTAAATTTGCTTGTGCATACATGCCACCTGCATCGAGAAAAGGAAGGAGCGTTGCACTAAAACCTGGCTCTAAGTTTACATTGAAACCGCCATAGCCATACAACAACGTTACATTGCTGCCATCTTTTTTTATTCCTTTTTTGTTGATGATGAACATCGGAATTTTTGTGCCATCCTTGCTTGTATAAAAAACCTGTTTTGTTTCGTAATCATCTGGATTAAAAGCTACTTCAGGCTTTCTGAAGATACTGCTTTTGCCGCTGGTAATATCATATTTATAAATTGTTGGTGGCACGGTAAAAGATGTAAACACGTAGAATAGTGTTTTTTCATCTCTTTCACCAGAAAGGTTGCCACCATTACCAAGGCTTGGATACTTTACTTCGCTCAATTTTTTGCCATTAAAATCATACACGTAAGTACGGGTGCTAACATCTTTTAAATAATCTACAAATAATTTACCACCTGCTGCATTTACATTTTGCAATGGTTCTGTGGTTTCAGGGATAATTGTTTTTGCAGCTGTTTGATCCATTGTTTTAATGGAGATAGAAATTACTTTTCCGTTTGGTGAAGCGTCGTTTGTTTGTAAAATAAAATCAGTAGCTGTGTTTTCTACAACAGCATAATTGCTATTACTTACTTCTTTTATAAGTGGTTTAAAAGTTTTATCGCCACTAATTAAATCCATTACCCACAGAGCATTTCCGTCAAAGCCTTTTCCTCTGTCGCTTATGTTTAAATACAAATATTTTTCATCTTCGCTTGTGCTTGCCTGATGAAAACGCTGTGGATTGTTTTTGTCTTCATAAATTAACACATCGGCGCTTTGCAGTGTACCAACTTTGTGAAACCATACCTGGTGGTTTTCATTCTTTACAGTTAATGCACTTGCTCCTTGCGTAGGCGCAGGATATCGGCTGTAATAAAACCCATCACCATTCCAAGCTGCACCACTTATTTTAACCCAGTCTAATTTATCTTCTAAATCTTTACCTGTTGTCATATCATGTACTTTGTACGTTTGCCAGTCACTACCGCCCTCGCTTAAACCAAGTACCGCATATTTTCCATTCTTGCTAAGTACAAAAGCGGTAAGCCTTGTTGTTCCATCTTTACTTAGTTTGTTGGGGTCTATTACTTCTTCAACTGCACCATCGAGGCCTTTTTGGCGGTATAACACAGATTGGTTTTGCAAACCATCATTTTTATAAAAATAATACCAACCGCCTTTTCTGTTAGGGGCTGAGTATTTAGGATAGTTAAATACTTTTTCGAGCGCAGACTGGAACTTTGCACGGTAAGGTATATTGTTTAAATATCCTGAGGTGACTTTGTTTTCTGCGGTAACCCAGTCTTTGGTTTCGGCGCTTTTA
>JBBREY010000064.1:0-15297 GCA_038225275.1 Chitinophagales bacterium
GATATGAAAGGTGAAACCCCGGAAAATGAAAACTTGATACCTGATCGGTTAAATACAAATACGAAGCAAAAAAATAAACAGGCGTTAAAATGCCAACCAAGCCCATCAGCCACTCCTGCAAACGAAAAGGTCGTGCAATGGTAATACCTACCATAATAAGTAGTAAAAAAGTAAGTGACGGAAAATAAATAAATGCCGCTAACCCTGTTACCAAACCAATATTAAAAATTGTTGCTTTTGGGCTGGGGTTATTGTAAAGAGTACAGAGCTTTCCCCAAATCCATATTAAAAAAGTATTTACAATAAGCGGGGCAGAAAGACTGAACCATTCGCTAAACAGCGAGGTTATCAATAGATAAGCCATTCCGCTGAGATAATTGCTTTGCCGGTGCAACTTTAAAGTAGATGCAATTTTATTTATACTAATAGCCTGTAAAAAAATTAAAGCAAAAGTAAAAATGTTGTAAATAGATGGAAACCCTGTAGCAACAGGCTGAAGCAGTTGCAAAATGTTTTTGTAAAAAACACCATCCATAACCTGCAACTGTGGCGCACTATAATGCAAAAACAAGGGTAATTTTAAAAGAATGGCGTATCCAAATAGGATTGCATTACCTGATGGATTATTGGCTTTAAAAATGCCTGTCACAATATTTTTTTATTTGCTTTGAACTGCAAACTTAAAAATCAATTTTTGCAAATGCAATATTGTTTCTAACAATGCATGGCACAATCATTTGCCTTGCGCCGGTTTGGCGAGATAACCGCGGCATAAAATTATAACCAGCTTCCCGTCCTTTTAAAGTTGGGTTACGCACAATTGACCCGTCAGGCTGCAAAGCGTAACTACTTAATATTTGGCGGTTGTTATCTTTCTGCAAAAATAAAAAATAGATCTCTCCACCTGCATTCATATTGATAAACGAAAGAAAATTATCGTTTTCAATATCGCTGGTAGTTTTATTGATAACACTGTTCCATTGCATTTTAAGATCTGAAGAAAAACTAAAATTTATAACATCATTGTAATTGTAAATTATGTCTCTGCCATTGCCATCATTAAAGGGCCTGTAATAACCATAATAGCCTCGGTTATACAGATAATAATCAGAATAGGAATTGTAATAACGACTATCAAAACTGTTGTACCGGTCGTTAAAGCCCGAGCCATAACGCCGCTGCTTGTAATATTCTTCGGTAAGTACAATGAACCCGCCATCTTTTTTTAAGATAACGTTTCTGATATTTAAATTATCGTAAGCAGTTCGCCAGTCAGGCTTGCCTGATAATTTAGCCCTTAGAGAATCTTCGAATATATTTATGGCTTGCTTGGTAATATTAAAAGAATCTTGGCTAATTACTGCGGAAAGCAAACCATCAATATTACCCGCATTCTTTTTATAAGAGAAGGTAGTAACAATGTAATTTTTATTGCGGTTATCAATCTTTATTAGGGGGCTTTGTATAAGTTGTTTGTTAAGGGGAATGTTTAACGTTGTAAGTTTCTCGTTTTTTAATTTCTTAAAATTAACTTCCAATGTATTTATATATTCTTCCCTAGCATTTTGTTTTACTTTAGGGAAAAGTATGGTGCCTTCGTTGTCTATTTGCAAGTCGCCAAAATCTTCTCTGTTGTCGTTGTAATTTATTATTCGTTTACTGCTATCAAGCAAAACAAAATTTTCAGTATACACTTTTGTGATTTGTGTGTACTCATTGTTTCGTGTATGGGTTTTGTACAATAATAGCTTCGTTTTATCTTCACTCCATATAAAATAATAATTTACTTTATTGGAGAAAAAGCTTTGTCTGGTAGTATCAAGATCAATCACATTTCCTATCAATTTTCCCTGCCCATTCATGCTTGCAGCCTTACTAAAAATAGTATTACCTTTTTCGTATTGCCATACCATTAAGAAATGATCAGGGTAAGTAACAAAATCAATATTGTACGTTCTGTCTGAAATAAAGTCAAGCTTTATATCTTCTTTGATGGTCATGTTATTATCGTATATAGTAAGTGCCTGGCGTTTATTAAGATTTTTATATACCAAAAAATTATTTGAGAAATTACCGAGTATTTCAAAGTTCAGGTTGCGGGAATCTGCCCTCTCCACTTCAGAGTAAGTGATGTTTTGAGAAAAGCCGGTGATTGTGCAGGAAATAGATATAAAAAATAATAGAAAAAAATTACGCTTCATAGACGAAATATATTTTTATAAAATTACGAATTTAAAAGCCCTTTATCATGTTATTGTAAAAACAAATTTGGGTAGAAAATTGTTAAATAACTTTACTATTAAAACAAAGTAGCATGCGCACGATAATGATAACAGGCGGCACTGGCCTTGTGGGAAAAGCACTTACAAAACATTTAATTGAGAAAAATTATGAAGTAATAATTTTGACAAGAACCTTAAAAGATATACCGATACAAAAAAATGTTTCGTATGCATTGTGGAATGTAAAAGAAAGGCAAATAGACTTAAACGCAATTAAAAAAGCTGATGCTATTATACATTTAGCGGGAGCCGGCGTAATGGACAAAAAATGGACAGAGGAATATAAACAAGAGATTAGAAACAGCCGTGTAGACAGCAGTAAATTATTATTAGGTGCCCTCAAAAGCAATGTGCACAAAGTACAGGTTATTGTAAGTGCATCTGCTATTGGGTGGTATGGAGAAGATAAAAATACCAGTCATTTTTTTACAGAAAACGATCCTGCAGACAAAGCATTTTTGGGAGAAGTATGCAAGGAGTGGGAAGAAAGCATTGAGCCCGCAACTAACATGGGAATAAGGGTAGTGAAATTAAGAACAGGTATCGTATTGAGTGATGCAGGCGGTGCATACCCGGAGTTTAAGGGCTCTTTAAAATTTGGTGTTGCTTCTATTTTAGGATCGGGGAAACAGATGATAAGCTGGATACACATCGATGACCTTTGCCGTGAATATATTTTTGCACTTGAACAAGAAAATATGAAGGGCAGTTACAATTCAGTAGCACCAAACCCTGTGAGTAATAAAACGATGACGCTTGCTATTGCAGAAAAACTGAAAGGTAAATTTTATTTACCGGTGCATGTGCCGCAGTTTGTGCTAACTGTTATGCTTGGGCAAAGAAGTGTAGAAATTCTAAAGAGTGCAACAGTTGGAACTGATAAAATTAAGCGTGCAGGGTTTACATTTTTGTACCCAACCGTGCAAGCAGGCATTGAAGCCATTGAGAAAAGATAAGGCAACATCCCTTATTTCAACAATTGTACATTATTATAAATCAGCTTGTATATATTTCTTTCTGCTCCACCATACAAAGAGTAAAAGATAGAAAATTGCAAGCCCTATTACAACCCAAAAATAATCCGTCGGCAACATATTTCTTGCAATGGATTTTAAAGGATTATCAGGAAAAGTAAGCAAGCCATCAGCTGCATTCATTGGTAGGTAATCGCCCATGCTCCCCATATCTGTTCCATTGTAAGCTTTCCATTTTAAACTAAGAATATCCAACATTTGCGAGAGAAAATTTTCTGCACCCAAATAAATAAAATACAGTCCAATCGCAAAGCCCGTTTTTTTAGCCAACACAGAAATAAGCACTGCAAACATGTTGTAAGTAAGTGCTTTTAAAAAGAAGTAACCAATATGCGAAAACTGGTTTAATGAAAAATCAGTCCCGGAAAGCAAACCAAAACTTGTGGCCGTAGCAATAACCAATACTGTACTAAAAGCTGCAATTAGTAAAGCCATAAAGATCTTTACAGAAATAAATTCATTTCGGCTCCAGCCATCAATTACATTTTGCCTGCTTGTACGAAAGGTATATTCGTTCGTTATTAAAATAATAAGTAACATAGCAGGCAGGATTAATAAAAAACCTGTCGCATAACTAGTCGTTTGCCAGGTACTTTTAAAATCGTAGGGATTGAAAAGAGCGAGCATTTTACCTCCTGCTGCTTTAGATATGAGGTTTTTATTAACAGCATAAACAGCGTAGTTTATTAGCACTACTCCAAGAGAAAAAAATATTGCAAGTAATTTGAAAGCCTTGTAATTTTTTATTTTGAGCCATTCTATTTTTAAAAGATTGATCATATTAAAACGTGTTAGAATTATTAGTTGGTTAGTTCCAGAAATTTAGATTCGAAATTGCTTTTCTTTAGCTGAAGGTGTGAGAGGACAACATCATTATTAAAACAGTGCCTATTTATTTCTTCGAGATTTGCAGTACCTGAGTCGTATGACAGTTCGAGTATTCCACCTACCTCATCTAACCTTTTATAGTTGTTTAAACCTACCAGTGCATGCCGTAGCTTTTCTTTATCAGTTGCTGCCAATTGTACAATATCATTTTCCTGAAAAACATCTTTGACAGTGCCTGATGCAAGCAAATTTCCCTGTTTTAAGATAGCGACATGTGTACATACTTTTTCTACTTCATCCAGCAGATGGCTCGCCATAATAATTGTTTTTCCTTTGGCAGAGAGTTCTTTAATTAACATCCTAATTTCTGCAATACCTACGGGATCCAATCCATTGGTTGGCTCATCAAACACCAACACGTCAGGATTGCCGAGTAAAGCTGCACCTATTGCAAGGCGCTGTTTCATGCCCAATGAAAATGTACTGAAAGCAGAATCTTTTCTTTTATAAAGATCAACGGTATGCAACACGTCATCAATATCCCCCTCTCCGTGCTCTTTGATAGCAGCAGAAATTTTTAGGTTTCTTACTGCAGATAAATAATGATAAAAATTGGGTGTTTCCAAAAGTGTACCTATTTTTTTTCTGTGGTCATCGGTTGGTATTTCATCAAATAATTTATAGTTACCTGAAGTTGGTTTTAAAACATTCATGATGATGCTGAGTAGTGTCGTTTTACCACTTCCATTAGGACCAAGAATACCAAATACACAACCCTGAGGTACAGAAAAACTTACCCCATTGAGTGCTTTTATTTTACCGTAATTTTTAGAGACATTTTCTACCGTTAAAATTGCCATGCATTAAATTTTATTTACCAAAGGAAAGGAAATGTTGAGGTAGTATTAAAAGTATTTATTTAAGCGGTAGGATGCTCTTGTTAGTGCATGATAACAGATGATTGAAAACTTTTGACGATGATAGCCCGGATGGACAGTACTAGCTGCCGCAATAGAAATTTTTGAAGCATAGTAAACTTAGTAGCGGCACTACTACAGACAGCCGGATACAAAAGAAGAAGCATGAACTAATGTTCATGCTTCTTCTTTTGTAAAGAGAACCACCCCGGCCTTTGGCTACCCCCCAAGGGAGGGGAATCTAATTTATTTTACATATTTCTTTAACCATTCGTTTTGCTCCCACAACATGTGCAACAAGTTTTCTTTGCCTCTGTAGCTATGTGCTTCGTAAGGCAGGTAAACAAAACGCACTGTACCACCATTGCCTTTTATAGCTGCATACAAACGCTCACTGTTTATTGGAAAAGTTCCCTGGTTGTCATCCATTTCGCCGTGAATTAAAAGGATTGGTGTTTTAATTTTATCTGCATAATTAAATGGGCTCATGGTACTATATAATTCAGGCGCTTCCCAAAAAGTTCTGTCTTCTGCCTGAAAACCAAAAGGTGTAAGTGTTCTGTTATAAGCACCACTACGTGCAATACCTGCTTTAAAAAGATCCGTATGTGCCAACAAATTTGCGGTCATAAAAGCGCCATAACTGTGTCCACCAACTGCTACACGCTTTCTATCTGCCACACCCATAGCACTTAAATTATTTATAGCTGCTTCTGCATTTAAGCGCAGCTGGTCTAAAAAATTATCGTTTGGCTTTTTTGATGGATCTGTACTAACGATCGGCATTTCGGCATTATCTAACACAGCAAAACCCTGTGTTACATAAAATATTGGACTTGCCCAGCTGATGGTTGTAAACCTATCTTTACTGCCACGAATTTGTGCAGCATCTGCTGCATTGTTGAACTCACGTGGGTATGCCCAAATTAACAACGGCAACGGACCATCTTTTTCTTTGTTATATCCTTTCGGTAAATACAAATCACCGGTAAGATCTACACCATCAGCACGTTTGTATTTTATTTTTTCTTTTGAAACACCATCTAATGCCGGGTACGGATTTGTAAAGTTGGTAATGGCAACATCTGCCATCCTCATCTTTAAATTTTTAATGTAATAATTTGGTACAGCCGTCTGTGATTCTTTGCGGGTAAGCAATATCAATTTATCGGCATCCAACACATCAACCACAGATTCGTACTCACCTTCCTGACTGCGCCAAAGCATTTCTGATTTTTTTGTACCAAGATCAAACTTTGCTAAAAAAGGAAGATCACCTTTTGAAGAAGAGCCAACTGTATTGTTCATTAACAGTGTGTTGTTTGTTACCTTAATAACATCTCTGTTGAATTTGTTTTTTTCTGTGACTGGACTTCCTGGATTACTGTAAGCGTCCGTGGTATTTCTTTCGAACAATGTTTCCATTGCATTTGCTGATGGATTGAAACGGCTAACTTTTATTGTTTGTTTGCCCTGCAAAGCTTCTGTTACCCAGGCAAAAGTTTCGTTGCCCCAGTTGATGCCTCTAAAACGCATTTTGGTTTTAAACAATTCTTTCGGTTGACCTGTAAACGGCGCTGCTAAAGCATATACAGCATCATGGTATTCCATTTTCGTTTTTATCAAACCACTATCCAATGGCGCAGACCATACAACTGTTGCAGCTTCATCATCCCGCCATTCATAACCAGAAGGTACATTTTGAATATTATCATTCCCCGATGGTGTGGTTTCAGTACTTGGTAATTCTGCCAACATTTTTACTGTTTTGCCAGACAAGTCTGTTACAGTTACCGTACTTGGAAAACCGCTTGCCGGTACCAGATAAGAGAATGGCTTTTTTACAGTTTCCACCAACATATACTTTTTATCGGGCGATAATTGTGCAGAAGAATAAATAGTTGGCTTTCCAATTTTTGTTTCTATGCCGTTTTTATTCATCACCATTTGTGCCGTTGCCATAAACTCAAACACCTGCTCATCGTACGGCGATTTTATCATATCCTGATAAGTTCTACCAGGTGCTGCTTTGCCTACGTTCTGCTGTATTGTTGGACCATTAGGCGTGATGGGTTTTTTAGGCAACGCAGATGGCATTACCACCGCAGTTTTAAACATAATTGTATTTTCATCAAACCATCTAATACCTGCACCATATGCAATATTTAAGGCCTGCTTGTTTATTTTTTTAGCTGTGTGTGTTGCTACATCAATCACAAATAAATCAACCCTAGACCCCGTAGTATTCGTAAAACAAATTTTTGATTGCTCATCGCTCCACTGCACGTTGCCTGCAAGCATTTTGACCGGCAAACCAATTATAGCATATTGTTTGTTTGTTTTAATATTCTTTAGAGAAAAGTTATTAATGTATGTTTGCCTTGTGGGTGAAAAGTTATTTGGATTTAACCTTAGCCCTGCCACTCTAACCTCCGGCTGCCCTAGTTCTTCCACTGTTGGATAACTATTTCTTTCGCTGAGCAACATCCACTCTCCCTTGTTATCTACACTTACACTTGGTGTTGGTTTTGCAAGCAACAAATCTGCAATTTCTTTTGGTGGCGTTTGATAACCTACTCCGTCTTGCGCTTTGGCATTGAAAGAAATAACAATAATGAATAACAGTAAAGCTGTCTTAATAAAAAGGGAAATTTTTGGCATAAATAGTTTTTTGGCAAATAAAATAATTCAACCTGTACGTTGGTAATTACAATGTATGAAAAGTTATTTTATTAGCCTTTTTAATCTTAAGAATTTAAATAAAAGATTAGATACATTATTTTTTTGAGGAAATTATAATCCTAGATTATCTAAATATTTATAACCACTTCCTGTATTTAGCAACAATACTTTTTCATCAGCACCTATCTTTTTATTTTTATGAAGATGCAACAGTGCTTTCCATGTGGCAGCGCCTTCGGGAGAAATAATATGACCTTCCATTTTGGCAATTTCTTTTACACCTGCAACAATTTCTTCTTCGGATATTGATACTGCTGTACCGTTTGATTTATGCAAAACTTCCAACATCATATTCATACCAAAGGGATAAGGAACAGCTAACCCATTTGCAATACTTGGCTCGGGAATAAAATTATTTTTCCAGTTAATCGCATCTTTTAGTGCATGCAATATGGGTGAACAGTTTTGTGATTGCACTGCAATCATTCTAGGCAGTGGACCCGTGATCCAACCCATTTTCAACATTTCTTTAAATGCTTTCCAAATACCAATCAAGCCTGTGCCACCACCTGCGGGATAAATAATTACATCAGGTAGCTGCCAGTCAAGTTGCTCTGCAATTTCGTAGCCCATTGTTTTCTTACCTTCTAATCTGTAAGGTTCTTTTAGGGTTGAAATATCAAAGTATTTATTATCGCTGTTAAGCTCGCCAATCTTTTTTGCACAGTCATTTATTAGGCCATCTACCAGCAATAATTCAGCGCCGTAGAGTTCGCATTCCTGTTTAAAAATCTTAGGTGTATGAGTTGGCATTACAACTGTACATTTAATATCTGCCTTTGCGCAATACGCTGCCAAAGCGCCGCCGGCATTGCCCGCTGTAGGAATAATACAATGTTGTATACCAAATTCTTTTGCTTTTGAAACTGCCATGCTTAATCCCCTGGCTTTAAATGAACCTGTAGGATTGTTCGTTTCATCCTTCATTAAAAGGTCTGAGAAACCATAAGCTGCTCCTATTTTATTTAATTCCAGAATAGGCGTCATTCCTTCACCAAGACTCACAATGTTTTCTTCTTTTAATACCGGAAGCATTTCTGAGTAACGCCACATATTATGTTGTCTGTTATCCAATTGGCTTTTTTCGAGACGAAGATTCTCGTCATATTCAACGACCAATGGCCGGTTGCAACAGTCAGCAAAAGTATTTAGGGATTGAAGCGGATATTCTTTATGGCAGTTGGAACATTTTAGCGCCACTGCACATGAGTATGGTTTTGTTAACGTAAGCATCTAACAAAAGTACAATCTCCACTATAACCTTAGTGACTTAAATAGTTATAGTACATAACCAATGGTTATAGATAGTTTTTGCAAAACTTAATGAATGTTTTGTTAAGCTCATTAGTATCTGTACCATGTCGCTGTATAAAAAAGAAATCTCTAATGATCTTAAACTTTTCTATTTTGATGGCTACCAAATCACCATCACGCAGTTCTTTCAGGATAGAACCTTTTGGTAAAAAACCGAGACAGGTATCTTCTCTTAAAAAGTTTTTCAATGCCTCGGTACCTGCAAGACGAACACTTACTTTTAAATCAGAAATTTTTACGCCACTTTTCTCGAGGTTGTATTTCAGTGCTTCCAGCGTTCCCGAACCCTGTTCTCTTAAAACAATTTGATATTGTTGCAATTCTTTAATTGTTAAAACCTTCTTCTTTGCAATGGGGCTTTTTGCGCTGCATACTGCCACAACTTCGTCCGTCATGTAAGGCTGGTAAAGAATTGCAGAGTTTTTCTTTTTCCCTTCAACAATACCAATATCTATTTCCTGATCTATCAACGCTTTTGTAATGGTATCAGTATTTCTGTTGAGCAAGCTAATTTTTACTTCGGGATATTTTTGGTGAAAAGCGGATAACACTTTTGGAATAATATACAAAGCAACTGTAGTACTTGCACCTAATTTGAGCTGGCCTTTTGCTTTTAAATGATCTGATAAAATACTAAGTTCAAACTCTAATTGGTTCTGAATTTTCTTTGCTTCCTTTAAACGGTCTAACAACAATTTACCGCCGGGTGTTAAGCGGATAGCGCCACCTTTTCTTTCAAATAAATTCGTTTTATAAAATGCCTCCAATGCCTTTATCTGTTTGCTGATGGCAGGCTGAGAAATAAATAATATTTCCCCCGCTTTCGTAAAACTGAGGTTGCTTGCAACTTCTATAAATATTTCGTGGCGGGTGGAGAGCATGTTAAAACATAGTTTGATTGTAATTACATCATTAAATAAAAAAGATTTTATATCCTGATGTTTCTATAAAAAATATTTACTAATCCCTATAATTCAAAGCAGGCTTTCTATCGCCCAACAATGCTTTGTATTTATAAGTTCCTTTTGAGCTAATAAATTCTTCTTTTGCTTTTTTTATTAGGTCAGGATTTGTAAATAAATCTATAGCCGTCAACGCCATTGTTTTTGCAGCCACTATCATTCCTTTCATTCCAATATCTGTTGCGCCACATGCAACTGCCTGCCAACTGTGTGCAGCTGTGCCCGGCACCCACGTTGCAGATTCTAAACCTACGGTTGGTACAACATAACTTACATCACCCACATCAGTTGAACCCTGGTTTTTTTCTATGTGCAAAGGCTTTACTGTTGCGGCTTCTGTATAACCTGGTGCTGCACTTAAAAACGATTTTTCCAAATCTTTTGAAAATTGTATTTCACCCGGAGCATAAACTACACCGCCTACTTTTTCTAAATTACCTTGCATGTCTTGCGCTAGTGTTTTATTTATTAGCAGATCATGTGTACCACCAATAACTTCATAGTCCATTTTAGTACCTGTACCCATTGCTGCGCCTTCCGCTGCTTTTACTACACGATCAAAAATACTTTCGGCATTGCCTCTTTCAGGGTTTCTTACATAATAATAAACTTCAGCAAATTCAGGTACCACATTAGGTGCTTTGCCGCCATTCGTAATTACATAATGTATGCGTGTTTCCTGCGGAATATGTTCTCTCATCATGTTCACCATATAATCCAATGACTCCACACCATCCAATGCAGACCTACCTTTTTCAGGCGAAGCAGAAGCATGTGCAGCAATACCGTAAAATCTAAATTTGGCAGATTTGTTAGCCAATGCGCTTGTGTAGGTAACAGAATTGTTGTCGCTCGGGTGCCAGTGTATTACAACATCTACATCATTAAAAAGTCCTTCTCTTACCATGTAAACTTTTCCGCTCCCACCTTCTTCAGCAGGGCATCCAAAAACTTTTATAGTACCTTTTATTTTACCATCTGCCAATAATTTTTTAATAGCAATACCTGCAGCAACAGAACCAGTACCAAATAAATGATGACCACAGGCATGACCGCTTACCTTACCTGCCAAAGGAGTTTTAGTAACAGCACTATCCTGCGATATTCCCGGCAATGCATCAAACTCTGCCAGTACCGCTATTACAGGTTGGCCGCTGCCATACGTTGCTACAAATGCAGTTGGAATACCTGCCACACCTGCTTCTACAGCAAAGCCGTTGCTTTTTAATGTGCTTTGCAAAAGTGCTGAACTTTTCACTTCTTTATACCCAACTTCAGCAAAACCCCAAATGCTTAAGGCAATATTTTTATACCCATCGTAACCGTTCTGTATATTATCTATCGCATCTTTTTTTAAATTATTAACGACTTTTACATTAACGGTGTTTTGGGCAGTAGTATTTAATACAAATAGTATTGCTGCTAAAGAAAAAAATGATTTCATGGATATTTGTTTAGTGGTTGGTATAAGGACTTAAAATTATAAAAGTTTTAAAGGTTAACACAAATAAATAAAGTGCCGACAACCTTCTAAAGCGAAATGTGGTGCATTTCACCAAAAATTAAGTTAACATATAGGTATAAAATGTTTGATGATACGATTTGGATTTTAATTTGTTGATGGTGATACATTAAATAAACTGTCATGAAAAAATTTATACTTCCCCTTATTGTCATTATCATTTTATCATCCTGCGGCAGCAGTAAAACTTACCTGGAGAGAAACGATACGGACAGAGCTTTGCAGGATGCAGTAAAGAAACTAGCCAAAGATAAAAATGATGGGGATGCACTATCCGCCATTCCCATTTTATACAGCAATTTAAAACTGGATCATCTTGCAAAAATAAAAAGCTACAACAACAGCAACGACGTTAACCGTTTTGATATGCTCATAAAAGAATACGAGCAATTACAAAATGCCTATAATGCCATTCTTAGTAATACCGCAGCATTTAAAATTGTTAACCCGCAATATTATGGTACTGAGTTGCTGGAGACAAAACAGGCAGCTGCAGAAGCCACCTACAGCATTGCAGAAAGTTATTTGGCAAAACGAAACAGGGATGATGCAAAGCGGGCATACACTTTATTTAAGCGTACAGATAAATATGTGCCCTCTTTTAAAGATAGCAAAATAAAAATGCAGGAGGCTTATGATAATGCTATTGTAAATGTTATCATCAATAGAGTAGAAGATAATTCCTATTTTTTTAACAGTGGCTGGGGCAATACAGGTTATAATTACAGCAACCAGTATTTTCAGGAAAGTCTGGTGAGGGAACTACAAAATACCAACGGCTACAACCGATATGCAGCAAGGTTTTTTACAGATTGGGATGCACGCAGAGAGAATGTAAAACCTGATTGGGTGGTAGATTTAAGGCTTAGAGATATGAATATCCCTTACCCAATTACTTACAATTACCAACGGCAGGTAAGTGCCAATGTGCAGGAAGGTAGAGACACATCTGGAAAGCCAATTTATAAAACTGTTTATGCTACATTAAATATTAGCCGACGCAGTTTTGATGCAAGTGCAGCCATGGAAATGAACATAAGAGATATAAAAACAAACCGTACCATTAGCTACCGCACATTTAGCAATAACTATCGTTGGGAAGAAGAAAGCGGCAATTACTCTGGCGACAGACGTGCTTTGAGCAGCAGCGATTGGGCAGCCATCAATAATAACAATTACAACAGCCCACGCAAAGAAGATGTGTTAGAAGATTTGTACAGAAGAATTTATCCGCAAGTAAAAAATGAAATTACCAACCAGGTTGACTGGTAAAATGTAAAAATATATTTCTATTTTTTAAAAGCCCGTAAAGTACTTATGGGCTTTTATTTTATGGCAGTTATGGGTAACAATATATAAACTTAGTCGGTGTTGCGTATGCCACTAATAATCGACACAAACAGCTAGTTGAGCCGCAGCTATTGGGAAGTTTAGAATTTTTTAAAATAGTTAATCAGGAATAATTTTGAAATTAAAAATAAAACAGAAGAATAAACGTCTCATCATCCTTGCTTAAGTGGGAAGTTACTTGCTTACACACTATGTATTGTTGCCTATTGGAAATTGTCACTGAACATCAACGTCATCAAATTCAAGTGAACCTTGTTCTGCGGGCGTATTAACCATATCTAATTTGAAATTATAAAGTCTACTGGTAATACCCCATTTAATGATTGATTTTACATAATAAGTTTTTCCAAATTTAATATTCACTTTTACAGCAGCTTCATCTTTAAATAATTTACTCTTTACTTCAAACTCGCCTTCTTTTAATATTTTAAATATAAACCCGGAGTTGTTTTGTGCAACACACATTAAAGTATTGTCGAAATATACAGCGTAATTAGTCAGTGAAATAGCAATTTTTTTCGGTCTATACACATACAAAACAGCGTATTTTGAAGTGTCACTAAATTTTGCCCTTCTCAAAATGGCAGTATTGGCTACAGACTTAAATAATTCGTTACTGACCCGATTAAATTTCTCATTTAACCACATCGTATCAACTTGAATTGGGATGTTAGAAGTTTTATCTACATAGCCTTTAAAAAGATAATAATCGTTTGTAATCTTTCCAATTTCATATAAGAGTGTATGCTTTTTTAAGAACTTTAAATTTTCATCAGGCATAGGCAGATTTCCTGAAATATATTTTAAAGTGTACGTACAATCATCCGGCCATTTAACTTGCCATAGAATTGTGTCTCCGGTTTTTGAATTTGTTTCACGGAGCAAGTCTCCCTCTCTTATATTCACATCATGATCTGATGAGTTTTTAGGATAAAAATGAAATACACCATTTTTAAGGTCAGAACAAGAAGGCAGTTTGCCCTGAGCAGATAGTACTATTGGAAACGCAATAAAATAAAAGATGAATAAAATGACTTGATAGGATGTTGTTCGCTTCATGAAGGTGGCTAGTTAAAAAAATATGAAATAAAATTAAGGATATCTTGTCTAAGTAACATTTGCTTTCCAAACTATTCCTTTCTCCTCTAAATTTTGTATTTTACCAAATAATTTATTTGTATGAAAATATTTTCTACCCTTCTTCTCTTAACCATTTTTATCAGCAGCAATGCGCAGCAAAAAAGAATTTTATTAAAGCCAGACAGGGTTTTTGATGGTGTAGAAATGCACAATGGTTGGGTAGTAATTGTGCAAGGCAAAACAATTTTATATGCTGGTCCTTCATCAGGCGCAGCAGCAAATGACAGTATCATAAATATGCCTGGGCAAACGTTATTACCGGGCTTAATTGAAGGACATTCACATTTATTTTTACATCCCTACAATGAAACTGCATGGAATGACCAGGTATTAAAAGAAAGCAGAGCAGAGCGTTTGGTAAGGGCAGTTAACCATGCAAAAGCTACGCTGATGGCAGGTGTCACTATGGTAAGAGATTTAGGAACTGAAGGCGCAGGATATGATGATGTGGGTTTGAGAGAAAGCATTAAAAAGGGTTTAATACCTGGGCCAAGAATGATTGTTGCCGGCCGAGCAATAGTGGCTACTGGTAGTTACGGACCAAAATCAGACGTCACAGAATTGAATTTAATAAAAGGTGCAGAAGAAACTGATGGAGCTAATGTAATGACTACCGTGAGAGACCAGATGGGCCATGGCGTAGATGTTATTAAAATTTATGCGGATTATAGATGGGGCGTAAACAATACTAGTGTGCCCACATTTACAATTGATGAAATAAAAAATATGGTAGAGGTTGCTAAGACGACCGGCAGGCCCGTAGTTGCACATGCATCTACAAAAGAAGGTATGCTCCGTGCCGTGGAAGGTGGGGTAGAAACGATAGAACATGGTGACGATGGTGATGAAGAAGTTTTTAAATTAATGAAAAGCAAAGGCGTTGCACTCTGTCCAACACTGGCTGCAGGTGATGCCACATCGCAATATGCGGGATGGAAAAAAGGAATAGAGCCAGAGCCCAATCGCCTTAAATTAAAAAGAAAGAGTTTTGACTTGGCATTGAAAGCAGGTGTTACCATTGCATTTGGCGGTGATGTCGGCGTGTTTACGCATGGCGATAATGTAAGAGAAATGGAGATGATGGTTGATTATGGTATGAAGCCTTTAGCAGTATTGCAATCCGCAACCTCTGTAAATGCAAGGATATTTCACGCCGATGATTTGGGGCAAATAAAGACGGGTTATCTAGCTGATATTATTAGTGTA
>JBBREY010000065.1:0-15171 GCA_038225275.1 Chitinophagales bacterium
TGGCTTGTTTGGGATGCTGCATTTACAAGAGAAAAAATAGGAGAAATGCCAACAGAAATGTTCATGCATTTTTTTAAATCTTTCAGCGATAATGCAAAATGCAACTTAAATATTAAGGCGGAAGGCGAAAATGAGCACCACAAAATAGAATCAATATTTAAAGCTTTTGCAAAGGCAGTTAAAATGGCGGTAAGTAAGACAGATAATTTTACCATTCCAAGTACAAAAGGCACTTTATGATTGCAATTATTAAATACCCGGCAGGCAATATTACTTCCGTAGAAAATGCTGTAAACAGACTCGGTTATGAATGCGTAGTTACGGATGATGTGGAAGTTTTGAAAAATGCCGATAAAGTTATTTTTCCCGGAGTTGGTGAAGCAAGCACAGCTATGAAATATTTAATAGAAAAAGGACTTGAAAAATTAATTCCATCGCTTACCCAACCAGTTTTGGGGATTTGCTTAGGACAACAATTAATGTGTAATTTTTCTGAGGAAAATAGCACAGTATGTCTTGGAATTTTTGACACAACAGTGAAAAAATTTCCACCAACAGAACTGGTACCACATATGGGTTGGAACAATGTGGAAGTTTTGGAGAGTAGTTTAACGGAGGGTATATCTGAAGAAGATAATTTTTATTTTGTTCATAGTTTTTATGCCGAGCCTTGCGACAGCACAACAGCAATTTGTAACTACATTTTACCTTTTAGTGCCGTTATGGAAAAAGATAATTTTTATGCAACACAATTTCATCCTGAAAAATCGGCTGATGCAGGGGAAAAGATTTTAAAGAATTTCTTGGGGATTTGAACCGCAAAGGATTTTGAACCACAAAGACACAAAGGAAATACACAAGGTTCACCAAGAGATTAAGAACTGAAATAGGAATTTAATAGATTATCAAAAAGAATACGTTTTAATTTAGCCTCTCTTCGGTAAAGCAAAATAATATTATGAGAATAATTCCGGCGATAGACATCATAAATGGAAAAGCAGTTCGACTTACAAAAGGAGATTACAGCACAGAAAAAATTTACAATGAAAGTCCATTAGAAGTGGCAAAAGAATTTGAAGCTGCCGGTATTAAATATCTTCACCTGGTAGATTTGGATGGTGCAAAATCACAGCATATCGTTAACCACAAAGTGTTACATGAAATTGCAAGTAAGACATCTTTGCAAATAGACTTTGGCGGTGGGTTAAAATCAAATGAAGATGTAAAGATTGCTTTTGAAAACGGGGCTACACAAATAACCGGTGGCAGCATCGCAGCAAAAAATCCATTGTTGTTTTTAGAATGGTTAGCAGAATATGGCGCAGAAAAAATTATTCTTGGTGCTGATTGCCTAAACAGAAAAATTGCCACGCAGGGTTGGCAGGAAAGCTCAGAAAGTGATGTAGTTGATTTTATAGCAGATTATAAAAGCAAAGGAATTGAGTACATTATTTGTACAGATATTAGCAAGGATGGTATGTTGCAAGGCGCATCTAACGATTTGTACAAAGAAATAATCAGTAAAGTGAACGTAAAATTAATAGCAAGTGGTGGAGTTGCTTCACTAAACGATTTAATTGAATTAAAAGCTATTGGCTGTGAAGCTGCAATTGTTGGAAAAGCTATTTATGAAAACAGGATTACATTAAATGATTTGAGTAAATTATGCTGAAGAAAAGAATTATACCATGCCTTGATATAAAAGACGGCAGAACGGTAAAAGGAATAAATTTTGTTGATATTAAAGATGCCGGTGACCCAATTGAACTTGCAAAAAAGTACATTGTAGAAGGAGCAGATGAATTGGTGTTTTTAGACATTACTGCCACAAACGAAAAAAGAAAAACACTTGCTGCTTTGGTTGAAAAAATTGCAAAAGAGATCAATATTCCTTTTACCGTTGGTGGCGGCATAAATACGGTGGAAGATGCAGCAACAATCATTAAAGCCGGTGCAGATAAAATAAGTATCAATTCTGCCGCAGTTAAAAATCCATCCCTCATTAAAGAAATTGCAGATCGCTTTGGCAGCCAGGCCGTAGTTGTGGCAGTTGACACAAAATTTGAAAACAACGACTGGTTTGTGTATGTAAATGGCGGAAAAGTTGCTACAGGAATAACTACCATTGATTGGGTAAAACAGGCAGAGCAACTAGGTGCAGGAGAAATTTTATTAACTTCTATGAACAACGATGGTACCAAGCAAGGCTTTGCAATTGATATTACAAATGCGGTAAGTACATCAATCAATATTCCGGTAATAGCATCGGGAGGTGCAGGTACAGCAGCCCATTTCAAAGAAGTTTTTCAACAAACAAAAGCAACAGGTGCATTGGCTGCAAGTATTTTTCACTTTGGCGAAATACCAATCCCTGTTTTAAAACAATACCTTAAAGAACAAAACATAATTATACGATGAACATCAATTTTAATAAATCAGACGGGCTTGTACCTGTTATTGTTCAAGATGCAGTGAGCATGCAGGTTCTAATGCTTGGGTATATGAATGAAGAGGCGCTTGCTAAAACAAAAGATGAGGGTAAAGTTGTTTTTTTCAGCCGCAGCAAACAACGTTTGTGGATGAAGGGAGAAACTTCTGGTAACTTTCTTTTTGTAAAAGATATTAAAATTGATTGCGACAATGATACGATTCTCATCATGGCAAATCCTGCCGGACCAGTTTGCCATACAGGAACTCAAACCTGTTTTGGCGATGTAAACGGCAAGGGATTTTTGTACAAGTTGGAAGAAACCATACACAAAAGGATTGATGAAAATGATGAAAGCTCTTACACCAATAAATTATATAAAAGAGGAATAAATAAAGTAGCGCAGAAAGTAGGTGAAGAGGCAGTCGAATTGGTTATCGAAGCAAAAGACAATGACGACAGTCTTTTCTTGAACGAAGCGGCAGATTTGATGTATCATCTACTCATTTTATTGAAGGCAAAAAACCTTACGCTTTCGCAGGTAGAAAAAATTTTGGTAGACAGGTCAAAAAAATAAAATCTTTAAGAAAGTAAACTGCAGAAATTACGTAGATAGTTTTATAAAAATAAATAAAATGATATCTGAAAAAAGTAATATAAAAGAGACGATTAGCCCATTAATTGAAAACATAGTAAACCACCAATTGTATTCAGCAATTGAAGACATAGAAGACATGCGCATTTTTATGCAATATCATGTGTATGCAGTGTGGGATTTTATGTCGTTGCTAAAATCATTACAAAAAAACCTTACCTGTGTAAATGTGCCATGGTTGCCTGTCGGTAACGCTGATACTAGGTATTTGATAAACGAAATTGTTACTGGTGAGGAATCTGATGTAGATATAAATGGCGTAAGAAAAAGTCACTTTGAAATGTATTTAGATGCGATGGACCAATGTGGAGCAGACTCAACAAGTATTAAAAACTTTATTGCCAGTTTGCAACAAGACGGAGACCTAGAATTAGCTTTTAAAACGGCACAAACACCGCAAGCTGCACGAGAATTTGTAAATTTTACCTTTGGCGTCATTAACAGCAACAAAACACATTTACAATCTGCTATATTCACTTATGGTAGAGAAGATTTAATACCTGGCATGTTTGTTTCAATATTAAATGATATAGATAGAAACTTCCCTGACAGTGTAAGTATTTTTAAATACTATATTGAGCGCCACATTGAGGTAGATGGCGATCATCACAGCAATCTGGCTATAGAAATGACAAATAATTTATGTGGCAATGATGAAGGCAAATGGCAGGAAGCAGAAGAAAGCATTAAAGAATCTCTTAACAAACGCATTGGCTTATGGGACGGCGTTTATAATGAAATAGTGGGTACTAAAAAATTACAATATTGAAAATTATAAGTGTTGTATCTATCTTTTTATTAAGTGCTTTGTTAACGTCAGCGAAACTACCTCCTGTAACTTATCGTTATGTTGTACAATTTAACAGCCAGTGCTGTGGTGTACCTGATGCAGCGCCATTAATCAAATGCATAGCGTCTTTTAAAAAGAAAAATAAAATTAAAAAGATAATCTACTATTTGATTAGCCCTATGGGAAGAGAAGGTGAGTATTACATGGCTTTTCCCTTAAAAGAATTAAGCAAAAAGCAAGTAACTCTTTTTATAAACCAAATAGATGCAACAACTGTGAAAATGAAAGATAAGGGCAGTTGCACAACCGAACAGCATATGGTTGTTGAAAAAGAAAGTCTTTCATCACGAACCACCATTATACAAAAGACATTATAAAAAAAGCCTCGCATTTTGAAATGCGAGGCTTTTTAAATCTGTTATAGTGTAAATCTATTTGAAAATTTTATTGAAGAACATTTTCATTTCGTTGAAAGAAGCTGTATCAGCTGCAGGATTGTACGCAATTGGCATTCCGTATTTCTTAGCTTTTTCATCTGCCATTGGATTGGTAAATGCATGGGTAGCATTTGCATAAGTTTTAAATGTATAAGATGCGCCAACAGAATCCATTTGCTTTCTAAAAGTAGCAACTTCAGCAGGTAATACAAACTTATCTGAATCACCATGACAAATCAATACATCAGCTTTTAATAATTCTTTTTTCAACGGTACACCTACAAGGTTACCATGAAAACTAACTACTCCTTTTAAATTCTCTCCGAGTCTCGCCATATTCAACACCATAGCGCCACCAAAGCAATAACCTATTGCCGCAACTTTATTAGTGTCTGCGCCTGGAAATGTTTTAATTTTTGCAAGAGCAGCATCAAATCTATTTTGTCCCATCGTACTTCCCGGTGCATAGAATGGTCCCGCAAGTTTTCCTGCTTCATCAGGTGTTTCTGCCGTTTTACCATCACCATAAAAATCTACTGCCAAAGCCAAATAACCCAGCGCTGCTAATTGCTTAGCTCTGCCACGGGTATAGTCGCTTATCCCCCACCACTCAGGTACAATAAGCACTATTGGTTTTGCTGTAGTAACAGAAGAATCATAAGCTACAAAACCTTTCATGGTTACGCCATCTCCTGTGTAATCTAGATTTTCTCCCTTTACACTTGCCGACTTTTCAGTTGCAGTTGTAGAAGTATCTTCTGTAGTCTTTTTTTCGTTGCTGTTGCACGATACTGCTGCAATTGCCAAAAGTAGCACCGTACTAAATCGTGATAGTTTTTTTAACATGTTTATTGGTTGTTTATGTTGTGAAATTATAAATTCAATAGTTCAAAAGCTGTTTTGTACGATGCCCAAAAAGCATCTAGGCCAATTATATGTTGTTTTAAAAAAGCAATTATTTGCGGCCAGTCTTCTTGTTTAAAAACATTCACGTTTTTCAATTCTACTGTTATGAAACTCACGTTGCCTTTATGCTCTATGAAATCGTTGTGTTTAAACTGCCAGCCTTTACCTGCAAAGCCCTCAAATTGCAGCGCAAAGTTATTAAAAATTTCAAAGTATTGATGTTGCAACATCGTATCTTTTAAAAATATTTCTATTGCCACAAACGCAGATTGCTTGTCCACATCCATTTTAAATGAAATGCCTTTAATACCCGTTTTGTAATTTACCCAATTACCCTTCTCCTGAGTAGCAGAAGGAACCGGCGACATATACATTCCAAAACTTGTCCAAAATTGTTGTCTTATTAAAGAAGTTTCTGCTTGTGTATACATGTTTATCCGAAATCTTTACTAGTGGAAATTAATAGATTTTTAAAGTTGGTACCTAAACGTAAAGTTAAAATTGCTTTATTAGAAAATCTGCAATACAGATACACACACTTTATGTGCTCTGTCAATTTAATACATCCTATCTTTGCGCCGCAAATTCGTTCTACGATCAATAGATATCGTTTTTTTAACTCCCTTTTGCGATTAATCCCTCGCCAAGCTGCGCATAGCCTGACCTTAAAGGATTTTTACTTTTTGAAAATAAACACAGATATATGAAACAGGAATCAATGGGTTTTGTTATACCCATCAACAAAGAACAGATGAAAGAATTAACAAGAGAAACAAAAGAAACACTTGCTGTACATGCACTTCACGCAGAGGAAGGTAACCGTTTATTCGGTTCAGTAGATTTATGGAAAGCCAGAAAGCAACAACGCACAATGGTATCTAAGAGAAGATGGTTCAATTTATAACAATTGCATTATTATAGTTTTTTCTTTCACAGGGCTGTCTCAACAAAATGAGACAGCCATTTTTTTATAAAAAAAGTAAAAACAATCCTTCATTTCTGCCTTTTGAAGTGTGACGGTTACACATAGAATCCTTCAAATCCCAAATATGCATCTGCGGCTAAACCGACACATAACATGTATCAATGTTGTGCATTTTTTTTCAACTCATTAACATAATTTGTTGGCTTTTACTCTCAAATTAGTTCCAATGCAAAACTTTAACTGGATCAGGCATCGCTTTCTCAACGCTTTCACTTCCCTTTCTCCTACTGTAACTTTGTGGTTAATTTCAAGCACCCAAAAAAAGCTACAAATTCTAAATGTGAATCTGCAAATCTGCGGCAGAACCGCTGACCTCACAATAAAAACTTTATTGATTTATGCATAAAAAAAGCCACAAATTCCAACTGTAAATCTGCGGCTGAGCTAATAAATATAATTAAGGTTTTTTCTTATGCTATCTCATGATATTTAAACAACTGTTATCCATTTTCAGAACAGCATGTCTTCATTGTATCTTCTATTTTTCAACATGGTTGAAAATAGTTGCCGGTTTTTTTGATCTGATAAAGCATTTAAATGCCGTTCATGATGCAGGTCGGTTCCTATAAAAGAATGCAGGTTATTTTTAATGATGTAATGCGCTGCTTTAGCTGCGGGTTTACCATAATAACCAGCTAGCGACAATAAATTTACTTGGAGCAGAAATCCAATTTCATTTAAATGATCGTATTGTTTAAAATCGTTGTGATAATAAATATAACGCTCAGGGTGAGCAAGTATCGCTTGGTATCCTCCAGTAATAATGCTAAATAACATTTGCTCTACATTAAACGGTTTAGCTACATAAGAAAACTCCGTAAGCAGCAGGTTATCTTTTACAGTGAGTAAGGGTTTGTTTAAAGTAAGCAGCTCAAGAAAATAATCATCCAGCATATACTCTGCGGCGGCGGCAACCTTAAAATCAATTTGCTTTTCTACAAGTGCTTTTTTTAAAAGCGAAAGAGCATTGTTGATAGTATTTGCATCATTTCGGTATAAATCACCAATAATATGGGGCGTGGCAACTGACTGCTTTATACCGAGTTTCATCAATCCCGCAATAAGTTCCAACGAAGTTTCAATATCTGGTGAACCGTCGTCAATACCCGGTAAAATATGAGAATGAATATCTGTTACAATAGGAAAGTAATCTGAAGAGAACTGCACCGTTTTTTTAAAGATGGAAAACATTAAAATATGCCCAGATTGGTTTTTATGTTGTACTGGTGCACTTTTATAAGTGGCTTTAAAATAGAAACAAGAAAAGGCATGGGGATGCTGTTTTTCTTCATTGCCAAATAATCTCTTCTGTTGGCTCTAAACCGATGCTTAATATTATTGTTGCTTGCGCCACCTCTCCGCATTTTTACAATTAGCTTAGGCAAATAACATGATGAGATTTTATGACGAAATAAATAACGGGCCATAAATTCATAATCCGCAGCAGTAAAATAATGATTCTCGTACCCACCGTACATATCCACGACAGATTTTTTTACATAGAATGTTGGGTGACCAGGCATCCAACCCATTTTAAACAAATTACGGTCATACTTTTTTCCCTTCCAGGTTCTAAACACTCTCGATGTTACCTCTTGGTCTACGTACTGAAGATCACCATAAACAGAATCCACGTTTTCTTCTTCAAAAGTTCTCACAATATTTTCAATCACGTCATCGGAGTAGAGCATATCATCGCTGTTTAAAACACCAATAACATCTCCTGTCGCCAGGCCAATGCCTTTGTTGATCGCATCATACATTCCTCTGTCTGGTTCTGATATCCATTTTGATATAGCTGTTCCGTATTGCTGAATGATTTTCACTGTGTTGTCAGTTGAACTGCCGTCAACTATTATATGTTCAATATTTTTATGCGTTTGCCTTTGTATAGAATCTATACAGTCGTTAAGATACTTCTCTGAGTTAAATGTGACGGTAATAAGTGAGATTTTCATAGCGTTTTAGCAGTTTATTTATCTCTCTCAACTAGGGAATCTAAAGATAGTATAAAAAATAGTTATATAGTAGTTATTCTACACACTATTTATAACTCAATACTAGCCTTTTTATTATAAGAAGCCCTCACTATTTGCTAACAATTATTTTTTTATGTTGATAAAACATTCAAAATTAACCAATCCCGCAAAGACAGTATACCATATCATATTTATTGCACTTTTACCTGTTTTTAATTTTTATTGCAGGATTACCCTTGTAAATTCCATTTGCTTCACAGTCTGATGCCACTACCGATCCGGCTGTAACAATGCTTTGCATGTGGCAGGTTACCCCGGCGCAAACTACCGCTTTTGCACATATCCAAGCACCTTCCTCCAGCGTTATTCCTTTCACAATTAAATCAAAGGAACTGCGCTTATACTCATGGCTGCCGGTCAACAACAGGGCACCCTGCGATATACATACATTGTTTCCAATATTTACCTGCGCAAGGTTATCGATCCAAACCTGCTCGCCAATCCATACATGGTTGCCTATCGTTAACAACCAAGGGTATTTAATATTTACAAATGGTTTTATCAAAACACCGTTGCCAATTTTTGCACCAAATAACTTTAGTAAAAAAACTTTCAATCCATAAAATGGAAACAGGCCTGTTGTAAAAAAGACATGGTTAATATAGTACCACAATATCCTTTTTACAGTGCCGCCGGGCTTATACCAATTGTTATTATAGGTGGCAAGATCAACCTTCATGCAATTGACTTTTTTTTATATTATTCTCAAATAAAAACATCATTAAAAATATGGCTAAGTAAGCAATAATATTAAACCAGGTATGGTGGTCCAATCCCAGCGGAAATTTCCAGCCTTTGTAACCCGCAACCAACACCATGCTTATTCTCACCACATTTATTATCCAAATTAACAGCAGCCCAATAAAAAGCCACCTTATTTTCTGTAGCATTTTTGCCGCAGTGGCAACTATATAAGCGGTCCAAAAAGCCATTACACCAAAGCCTAAGCAGGAATAAACAATCCTTATTCCATTTGCATTGGGAATGCGCAATACATATTCATCTGTGCGAACTGTTTCAATGTTAAAAAATGAAACAAACAGTTTCGTGCCTATAATCAAAGAAGTTCGCAGCCACGCAGCTAAGTTGAAATATTTTTCTACTATTGGGCTGTACTTTCCACCCGGTATGGCAAGCCCGGTGATGAACAGAGCCCCATAATAGCAAATGAAAAATACAAAGGCAAATACCAATACAAATCGTAGAAAGGTTTGCTTTGCAAAAATCATATTAGTTCGTTTCAAAAAACAATCGTTTGTATCCTCTTATATTTTCTTCGCTGTTAATACGGTCACGGGCATAAACCCTTGCAGCCTCTGCTGATTGCCGGTAAGCAGTTTCATCCAGCTCCGCAAAATAGGCAATTGCATTGGCAATAGCCTCAACATTGTCAGCTACGTTTATGCCTGCATTATTCATTTCCAAATTATTCCATGGAGTATGGGAAGACGTTATCACAGGTTTGCCTGCCCCCAAAGCTTCCGCTATAGAATGACCAAAATTTTCGCTTTTGCTAGGCATAATAAATACATGTTGTTGCAAGAGCACATCGTCTATTTGGTCAGGTTGTATTTCTCCAAAGTAATTTACTTTTATATTGTTGGGCAAAAGCGCTGTGATTGCCACACAACTTTCCCAATAAACTTCGTCTTTAATGGGGCCGTAAATATTATAAACAATTTGCGCCGTAGAATGTTTCAAGGCCTGCAATACCATCAAATGGTTTTTCATGGGGCTAATAAGCGCAATGGTTACAAGGGTTAGATACCCAACCTGCTTTGGAGCAGCTATTTGTTCAGTCATTTGTTTAGAAAAATTACCTGCTACAACAACGTTCGCATCTATCCCAAATTCATCTTTTATAAATTGGGCCTCTCCCTCGTTTGTTGCATGAAAAACAATTTTTCGGGCGACTCCAAAAAACTTTAACCCGGTTAAAAAGAACCGCTTCTTTATTTTTTTTTGCGAAAGTGCTCCAGGGTGTAGCATACCCCTCACTGAAACAATTTTACGGGCAGCATTACAAAACAACATGGGGACTATATTAAAATGCCACGAAAATAACCCGATAATATAAATTGTATCCGGTTGAAGCTGTTCTATTTGTTTGCAAATCACATCGCTCAAATTATCTTTTTCTGCATACCATACTTTGGTATAAGCATTAAAAGCCGTCCATTCATTCTTTACAATACCGTGTAACGGTTCTCCATTGAGATCTGTATCTCCACAAATGATCCTGTACTCAACATCCTTTTTAAAATTAGTGACCAGATGAGCAATTGATTGTATTGGCCCCCCTGCCCTGTACGCCGGTAAAAACCATGGTATCGTTATAAAAACGATCATGTGGTTTCAATTGTTTTTTTTGGCATACTTATAAAGGCCATCAACTTTGGGAAAAAGAACAATCGTAAAATAAAGAATACCATCAGATTTATATATAACCTACCAGCTACAAAAATATTATCTGACTCAAAAGAAAAGAGTTCCATGTATAAAGCACCAACCACAGCATAATTAAATATAAAGTTGTTTGATGATTTCCTAATAAAGAAATAATATGTACTGCCATAAATAAAACCAAGTATCAACAGCGGTATAAACATACCCACATAACCAAAATCTATATAGCCATCAGCAAAATAACCAAGGCTTACTGATACACCTCTTTTTAAACCTGAATATTGTATACCGCTGTATTTTGATGCTTTTACCGAAGCATCGTATGTACCCTTATCAGGGTTTAAAATTCGCGGTGTTAATACAAACACCAGCGTATTACCCCAGTTAGCACCATCCTGGTGCGGAATAACAGCAGGTACCCTATCCATTGTTTTTGCTAAATGATAAGTGTATTGTAATCTATCGAGAAAACCCTCTATGGCATCGCTAAATGAATTGCTGTTTTGTTTATTTGAAAGTTCTAATAACTTGTTCAGCGCATCACTTTTTTCTACCTGCACGGTTTGTGTACTGCTACCGTTATTTAAAAAACTCCGATACTCTCCCTTAACACTCGTCCAAAAAACTCCGCCGAAAAACATAAATACTACTGCACCAACAAAAATCATCATACTGTTAAACCTTACGACCGCAAGAATGCATAATAAAAGAAATAAAACAAAGAATATGATGGTTTTAAATTCTGAGAAATAACTATAAAAGCCAATAACAAACTCCAAGGCACAAAAAATATAAAATTCTTTTCGCATCCTATTTTTTAAAATACTTTGCAGCCCAAACAGTAAAAAAAGAAACCATTTAATATTTCCAAGACTAAAAATAATTTGTGTGAGAGAGGGAATAAAAAAGGCTACTCCTGTTAGTGCATTCATGGCAAAAAAACCCACAACATACGCCCTGAATGTCTTATCAATCGCTATCCTGTCGGCATGTTTTTTTAAAGTATTTAACGATAAAGCCGGTAACTTATTTTGGTAATATGCAATTGGCAAAAACAAAAACAGTAAGCCAATGTATGAAGCTATAATTGCGTAGGCTGTACTTGGCGACCTATAATTAATATCTTCACCTAAATAATTACTTTCCCAAATGCCTGCCGATATCTGTAAAAAATGATAGAACAACATAATCGTAAATACCGACGGCTTGTAGGGTTGCTGCAATACATTTATCAGCAAAAAGAAAATAACCAGACCTGCAAAAAGGATAATGCCATTTGTAAAAAAAAGCTGGCTTATCAATACAAGCAGTAAAAATCCCCTTGTAGCGTCATCAAAATGTATTCTTGCTCTCATTTAATCTTCTTTTAGTTCTATCCCATTCACGATGCACTCAAGAGCAATACAATCTTGTTTAAAACTATATTGTTCAATTATTTCCAATCCTGCATTACCCATTTTGATAGCTCCCTTTCTATTGTTCACAAAAAAATTGAGTGCTTTTGAGAGTTCAGCTAAGTTATCGTAGTTAAACACAAATCCATTTTTGTTGCTGTCAATTAAATCAAATGCAGCCCCACATTTATTGCTGGCTATAACTGCCTTGCCCGCAGCCATTGCCTCATTAATAGCAAGTCCCCAGGTTTCGTTTGGGCCCTTTGATGGTAAAACAAAAACATCACAGCAGTTATAAACCGCAGGCATTTCTTGTTGGTTTTTGAAGCCAATAAATTTTATACGAGCATAAGTCGAATATTTCTCTCTCAACGATTTTTCCAGCTCTCCGCTTCCTGCTATAATTAAGAATGTGTTGTCACTATCAAGAGCTAAAAAACCTTTTATTAACAAGTCTGGCTGTTTTTTTTGTTCCAGTTTACCTGCAAATAAAAATACAAGTGCATCTGCAGAAATATTCAATGCTTGTCTCAAAGTACTCGCGGCAGTCGTGTTCTCAACATTAGCAGCGAATCTGCCGTTATCAACAGCGTGTGGCATTAAAACAAGTTGATTTTCTTTTAACCCCATAGCTTTAAAATAAGCCTCATTCGCAATACCGGCATAAAATGCTTTATCAATAAATGAATAAACATACCTCAATACAAGTTGCCGAAGTAATTGTTTAAAGCCTTTTTCTTCGTCTAAAAGGGTTGAATCGCCTCGAAAAAAAACAGGCACTTTTTTATAAAAAAAACGTATAGCTGCCAAGTGGCTTTTAAAGGCCCATCCAAAGATCAACACAGCATCAGCCCCCCAGTTTGTTATGGTTGAGATGAGGGTTGGATTATCGATTCCTTTAAAATGATGCGAACCAGGCAAAGGAGAAACATTGTTTACAAAACTATAATTGTAACGTTCCAGCAAAGGAATATCCCATAACACTTTTTGGCTAAAGCCCGGATCATACTTTTCACCTGCTTCACTTTGGCTCCATGTATAAAAAACTTTTACATCTATATTTTTTCGCTCTGCAAGCATTTTAAAAAAAGGCGCATTATATTGTATTGGGTGCGTTGTTATGATAGCTAACTTTTTCAACTAAAATGATTCTGAAAATATAGCAATATTGCTTCCTCCCTTGATCCTCTTTTGTACCATGGCAATATCTCTTATATAAATAGTATTTGTATCTGTAAAAGTTGAAAGCAGTTGTAATCTTCTTATGAACGGATCATAAACATATGGCAAAAAATGGTGGGCAGTTAATGTTTCATGAATTTTTTCATCAGTATACCCATAACGTCTACCCGAGCCGTTTAATTCAATGATAATCGCTTTTAAAGCGTCTTGCTGTAAAGTATTCGTCATTCCGTTTAATACGGCAGTTTCAAATCCTTCCGCATCTATTTTAATAAGAAGGTTTGATGTGTTCTCATGCAAAGTTGAATCGAGCGTATTAACTTTTACATCGATTGTATTGTGCATATTCGCTTCATTGGCTGCTACTACATGGTTTACTGTATCTAATCCCGATGTAAAGACGAGTTTACCTTCCTCACTTCCTACTGCTTCATTAAATAATGTGACAAGCGTATCTAATTTATTTACAACAATATTGTTTGTTAGATGCTGGAAGGTCTCGGGCACTGGCTCAAAACTTATGCTCTTAGCGCCACATACTCCTGAGGCTAATACGGTATAACTGCCCACATTTGCACCTATATCAACAAACAGATCTCCCTTCCGTAAAAAATGCAATAAAAATCCCATCTCTTCAAACTCATGCAGCCCGAAATAGATATTGCCTGTAGCACCGGTCATACCTTTCTTTACCAAAAGGTATGTGCCTGCTATAAATGGCACTTTTTTTAAACCCGGCAAAAGCAATTGATTCAACTGCCATTTCATTAAATTATAGTAGGCTTTGCCCTTATGCTTTTTAGCAAGAGGATGTTTTTGTATTGCGGCGCTGATAATTTTAATACTATTTATAAAACTCATTTTACAAAAACTTTATCCAGCAATTGCGCTAATTTTTTAGTGACAGCAAAAGCAGAATAATCCGAAAATACTTCCTTATTCACTTGTTCTTTTTTATACAGTCGGGTAAAGTCTTTAAACGAAGCAAATGCTATGGGAAAGCTTTGTGGCAGTTGAGCAGTATTTGTTGCATTGATGCTGACTACAATACCTGCATTTGAATCTTTAAGGATGTTGGCTACTGAGCTTTCTTCATGCAACACTGCCAATATAGGCTTTTCAGCAAGTATTGCCTGGTATACTTTTGAAGGTGTATAATGTGGCTCCGTACTTCCTAAAATAAAGATGGCATCCGCAGCATTTAAATGGACGATCACATCAAAGTAAGGAATCCTTTTTGGGTATTCAAATACAATACTGTTCCATAATCCAAACTTTTCTGCAAGTGGTTTTATATTAAAGCTGAACGGATCATTTGCAAATTTTCCTGTTCCTATAAAATGAAATTCAACATCTTTAAACATCAACGAATTTGCAGTAATAGATTTAAATATTTCCTCAAGTGGTTCGTATGCTTTGGGCAGCATTGCACCTGCATAAACCAATTGCATTTTAAGGTTGTCTTTTTTGAAAAGGTAAGGAACCATATTTAGTTTACTTACCAGTTCAAAATCTTTTATCTCCCCACCCATTGGCATTGCACCGCTTACTATGTTTTTTAAATGCTTATTTCTATCAATAACAGGGTTGTAATAGCCCGCAGCAATACCCGTTATTAAAGATGCATTTCTTACAGTTATAGGTTCTAAAAATTTTGCAATTTTAGTACTTAACCAATGCCTTGATAGCAATTTATTACTTCCAGGAAAAACATGCACCCATGGATCTTGATAATCTATTCCATATTTAATACCTGTAGAATTATGAAGTAATCTTCCCAATAAGGCGCAGTAAAAAGAAGGAATGGAGCAAAAAAGAAAATCAAATTTTTCACGCTTTATTAATTCTTTTCCTTTTTTATATAATTGAAAAAAAGCCCTTAACCCAATATCTCCTACTAGTCTTGGTTTGGTAACAGAAAAAGCATTTACTTTTTCAATCCTTAAATC
>JBBREY010000066.1:0-14738 GCA_038225275.1 Chitinophagales bacterium
AAGAGGGATTTATTATGCGTACTGCCCGAGGTAGAGAGGTTACAGAAAAAGCTTATAAACATTTAAAAAGAACGCCCCGCACAAATATGGGAGATGGGATCTTGTTTGTGTAAGATTTTTTGGGGCTGTTAGTTGATGTAACATTTTTCAAAATTTGCAGTGGCTATCCGTTTATATCTTTTTGCTCGTGCGGAAGCAAGAAGGATATTCACTACTATCCGCCAGCCCGCCAGCAGAAAACCTTTTTTCAACTTTAATTCATAATACATCAAAGTAGAAAAATATTCCACAGCTGCTAATAGCCCCGATAGAAAGGGATGCCGCTGCATTTGAGCGGCAGTACTGAATAGCGGGATACAAATGTTCATTAAAATTCACATGCTCATGCTCCAAAATAATCAAAAAAAAGCTTCGAAATAATCGAAGCTCATTTTTTATATTATGTTTTATAAATTTTACACAGTCTCAACAAGTCTAAAGCCATTACCGTGAATATTTACTATTTCAAGTTTCTCATCTTCCTTTAAATACTTACGAAGTTTTGCAATGTAAACGTCCATGCTGCGGCCATTAAAATAAGTATCACTTCCCCATATTTTTTTAAGGGCTGCTTCTCTTGGCAACAAATCATTTTTATACTCGCTCAACATTTTAAGCAATTCATTTTCTTTTGGAGAAAGCGTTTGAGTTTTGCCATTCACTACCAATTCTCTCAACCGCGGGTTGAAATGATATTTGCCTAAATCAAATTCTGCATTCGCTTCTTCTTTATGTAACTCTTCGTTGCGCTTAAGGATCGCTTTTATTTTGTGAAGCAATACATCACTATCAAATGGTTTGGTTATATAATCATCTGCACCAAGTTTATAGCCTTGTATAATATCATCTTTCATGGTTTTGGCGCTCAAGAAAAATAATGGCACATCAGGATTAATATCTCTTATTTCTTCTGCTACAGTAAATCCATCCATGTTTGGCATCATTACATCAAGTAGGCATATATCAAATTTCTCACGTTGAAATGCAGCAAGACCAAGTCTTCCATCTCTTTCAAGTGTTACTTCGTAGTCATTTAATTCAAGATAGTTTTTAAGAACCATACCAAGGTTGGTATCATCTTCACATAATAAAATCTTAGGTTTAATTGCTTCCATAATGTTGTAATTTATTTACAAATAAAATTAATTGATAATCATTACTGCTAATATAATGCCTAATTTTTTGTTAACCTATTTCTTTAGGTAAGGCTTGTTGGTCAGTGTTTTAAGAAATGACAAAACTGGTGAATTAATATCTGATAATTAATAAAGCTGTCTATTAAAACAAAGTGAGAGATTATTAATATAAGTAATGCACATGATGGTTGTTATAAAATCTCATCAAACTTCAAACTAAAATACTGAAGCCTTTTTAAAATTTACAAACGCATAAAATATTCGATCAAGTTAGTAACTTTAAAAAAAAACTAATTATGCCTACCAAAGAAGAATTTATACAAGCAATAAACACTGGTTATACTTTTAAGGGAGAAGCGGTGCAAATTGGTGCTGCTGTATTTAATGGTGAAGTTGTGCCGGAAGCAAAAATATTTTTGCCTCTTAAAACTATGAACAGGCATGGTTTGATAGCAGGAGCAACAGGTACAGGTAAAACCAAAACCCTGCAGATGATAAGCGAATATTTAAGCGATGCAAGTGTGCCGGTTTTGCTAATGGATATTAAAGGAGATTTGAGTGGCATTGCTGCAATGGGTGCAGTAAACGATAAGGTTACAGAACGTTATCAAAAACTAAATCTTACCTATTCGCCAGGCGAATTTCCTGCAGAATTGCTTTCATTAACAGGGAAAAATGGCGTAAAGCTTAGAGCAACTGTCAGCGAGTTTGGCCCAGTGTTACTAACTAAAATACTCGACTTAAATGATACTCAAGGTGGCGTTGTTGCTTTGATATTTAAGTATTGTGATGACAACAAATTACCCTTACTCGATTTAAAAGACTTCATAAAATTGCTTCAATTTATAGGGAATGAAGGCAAGGCGGAAGTGGAGAAGTTGTATGGCAAAATATCGACTACCACAACTGGTACTATTCTCAGAAAAGTAATTGAATTGCAGCAGCAGGGCGCCGATGTTTTTTTTGGTGAGAAAAGTTTTGAGGTAGATGACTTAATGCGCATCAGCGACAAAGGTCAGGGAATGATAAGCATTTTGCGGGTGATGGATATACAGGATCGACCTAAATTATTCTCAACATTTATGTTGCAAATGCTGGCGGAATTGTATGCTTCATCTCCCGAAGAAGGAGATTTAGATAAACCTAAACTGGTATTGATTATTGATGAAGCTCATCTTATTTTTCAGGAAGCGAGTAACGAACTGATAGAACAAATTGAGACTATTATTAAATTGATTCGTTCCAAGGGAATTGGCATTTTCTTTTGCACACAGAATCCAATGGATATTCCTGCGTCTGTTTTGGGCCAATTGGGAATGAAAATACAGCATGCATTGAGAGCCTTTACTGCTGCCGACAGAAAAACCATCAAACAAACTGCAGATAATTATCCGGAATCAGTATACTATAAAACTGAAGATTTAATTACGCAATTGGGAATTGGAGAAGCGCTGGTTACACTACTAAATGAAAAAGGCATACCAACACCTCTTGCCCATACAATGTTATGTAGCCCCCGCAGCAGAATGGATGTGCTTACGCAACAGGAGGTAGATGTAATAAATGCTAAAAGCAAGCTTGTAGCAAAGTACAATGTTGATGTAGATAATGAAAGTGCATATGAGTTATTAAATGCAAAAATTCAAGAGGCAGCAGAAAATATTTCGGTGACAACTTCAGGAGCTACAAAGACGGTAAAAGAAGAGCCGAACACATTTGAGAAAATTGCAAATAATACGGTCGTAAAAAGTATGTTACGCACTGCGGGTAACGGAATTGTACGTTCATTATTAGGTTCTTTAGGGCTTGGAGGGAGGAGCAGATCAAAAACGAAGAGTTGGTTTTAAAATTATGTCTTGACTTAAATTACGTTAAATGAATGCTTTGTAAAATAAAGCATTCATTTTTTTTTGTTAAAAGCCTACGTAGTATAATAACTACAAAATAATTGTAAAAAACTTTGCTTGAATAAAGAATATATGTATCTTTACATCGGTTTTTCATAGGATATTGGATTTTAAAGCGGGACTAGATTTCTATCTTGGTCCCTTTTTTTATGCCTTTTATTACCCTTTTTCTAATATTCTATAGTCGAGGTTGATTCAGCGTAAGCATTTCCTTGTCACCAACAACTACAATTTCTTCCGCAATTAAAAACGTGATTACCAGCCACAATGACCTTTGTCGCACAGGTTTTAATTTTTGCACTAGCTGTCTGTAGGTTAGTTTTTCTTTTGTAATGAGTTCTATGATTCTGTCAGATACTATTTTAAACTCTTCGGTGCCGAGTTTTGCGTCGTTGTTGTTAATGCAATTATCGCAAATTCCACAATCTGCAGCATCTGTTTCGCCAAAATAATTACTGATAATTTTGCTTCGGCAAAAAGCTGCATTGGTAACATATTGTTCTATTGCCTTTGTCCTTTTGGTTGCTTCCGCTTTCCTTATGTTCATGGCATTTACATCAACATAAAAATCATCATTGTACATTCTGTTTTTAAGCAAAAAGATTTGTGGTTTTTCGCTTGCAGGTTTATAAGTGATAATTCCTTTTTGATGAAGTTCTTGCAGAGCGTTTAGAAGTTCTGCAAACGGTAATTTTATAAAACCTGCTAAAAGTTTTTCATAAATAATGGTTTGGAAATCGAAAATGCCTTCATAAGATCTTAGCAAACCTTTAATGGTCTGTTCAAGTTTGGGATGCTGAACTTGAAATTCTTCCAGATCAGTTTTTGAAGCTTTAAATTCTACAGTACTTTGTTTAAACATCATTTCGCTAAAACTAATGAGCCCTTCCTGACCAAGCGCCTGTATGCCGTATGTTGCTTCAAGCATATTCAATTTAAAATGTAGCGCAAAACTTGCTATATCGATATCAAAACTTAGTCCTTCACCCGTGCCAGCCGCTACTTGCAAATAATTCATTAAAGCCAGGTAAATCATTTTCAATTTTGGGAGAGACGGATATCTCGTTTCTATCTTGTAAATAAGATCATCGGTTTCTTTGCTGTTATGTAACAAAACGGCGTAAGATCTTTTTCCATCACGGCCCGCCCGGCCTGCTTCCTGATAATAATTTTCAAGGCAGTCCGGTACATCATAATGTATCACTACCCTCACATCTGGTTTATCGATGCCCATTCCAAATGCATTGGTACTAACCATAACCCGGCTTTTATTATTTATCCAAGCGTCTTGCTTTAAAGTGCGTTTCTCAGCGGGCAATCCTGCGTGGTAAAAATCAGCGTCTATGTTATGCATGCGCAACAACTCCGTAACTACAGTTGTTTGTTTTCTGCTTTTGCAATAAATAATGGCTGAGCCTTTTACATTTTGTAAAATCTCTATTATTTTTTTTTCTTTGGATGGCGGTTTAAAAACGCTGTATGATAAATTTGGTCGGGCAAAGGATTGTTGAAACTTGCTTTGTTCTTTATTGAAAAGCAAGTTGCTGCAGATATCATTTTGTACCGATAAAGTGGCAGATGCGGTTAATGCAATAATCGGTACGCCGGGAAGTTCTTCTCTAAGATTTGCAATGCGCAAATATGATGGTCTAAAATCGTAGCCCCATTGCGAAATACAATGCGCCTCATCTACAGCAATAAGAGACGGTTTCAAGGCGGGTAAATATTCCAAAAATAATTTTGTTTCTAAACGTTCTGGTGAAACATACAAAAATTTATAATTGCCAAATGCGGCATTCTGCAATGTCTTTTTTACCTCAGTAAATGACATCCCTGAATAAATAGAAAGCACCCCAATGCCTTTCTTCTTTAGATTCTCAACCTGGTCTTTTATTAAGGCTATCAACGGACTTATTACTAAGCATAAACCCTCATTCATCAATGCAGGAATTTGAAAACAAATAGATTTGCCACCACCTGTTGGCAATACTGCAAGGGTATCCTTTTTTGCTAATACAGCATTTATGATTTCTTCCTGTAAAGGTCTGAATGTTGTGTAGCCATAATATTTTTGAAGGGTTTCCTGTGGAGACATGTTACAACAATTCTACTCTTTTACTAAAAGTAAATCATTCAAGTATTAAATAATAAAATAGAAATAAATGAGGGAAGTTATTAATCTTAATTTAAAATAAAACTAATCGACTTTTTTTACAAACAACCTTACAGAATTTACCGCCAATACAATATCACTGAATCCCATTGCCAGTGCCGCAAGTGTTGGTGTAAGCAAGCCAAAAGCTGCAATAGGCAGAGCAACAATATTGTAAATAAATGCCCAGAATAGATTTTGTTTTATAGTGATATAGGTGTGCTTGCCTAACCCAAGAGCAAGTGGTAAATTTTTTATGCCACTGTTCATTAAAATAACATCTGAGCTTTGCATAGCAATGTGTGATGCATCGCTTAAAGAAATGCCAAGCGTGGCTTTTGCAAGTGCCGGTGCATCGTTGATTCCATCACCCACCATAGCTGTTGGTGTAGCGTTATTTAATGCTGCAATCTTCTCCATTTTTTGCACAGGAGTTTGTTCTGCATACACTTCGTCTATACCAAGTTTACTCGCTATTACATCACATTTATTTTGTAGATCACCACTTAACAAAATAGTTTTAATATTTTTTTTATGAAGCGATTCGATAACTGATTTTGCCTCTGGTCTAATTTCATCCTGCACATCAATCCAACCAATTTCAACATCATTTTTAATTACATATATGTTGTGCTGAAGTGTTTGTTTTGTTTCTTTCTTTAATAATTTAAAAGAGCCTGCTTTATATATATTTCCTTCGGCATCTGTAGCTGTTACACCAACGCTCTTTATTTCTTTAATATTTTTCCATGCAATTGGGGTGTTTATTTTCCACTCAGTTACTATTGTTTTTGCAATTGGATGGTTGGAAAACTTTTCAAGAGAAAAAACAATTCTTTTAAATTCTGCCTCATTAACAGAGCTGCTAAATTCAGTAATTGTGAAGTTGCCGGTTGTGAGCGTGCCTGTCTTATCAAACACAACCTGTTGTATTTTTTTAAAAGATTCCAATGCACTTGCATTTTTGAAGAGTATCCCAAGTTTTGCTGCTCTGCCAAGTCCAACAGCAATTGCAGCGGGTGTTGCAAGACCCATTGCGCATGGGCAAGATATTACCAATACAGCTATGGAACGCATCAACGAATCACCACTTGGTATATTGAATGCGAAAAAGTTTAATAAGAAGGTAACTGCAGATAAAACTAAAACTGTGGGTACAAATATGGCACTGATTTTATCTGCAAGTTTTTGCATTGGGGGCTTTTCAGCCTGTGCATGTTCTACCATTTTTACAATGCCTGAAAGCACTGTATCTTTTCCAGCAGCAGTTACCTGTGCTTTTACAAGTCCATCTTCCAATACACTTCCACCAATTAAAAAGTCTTTTTTTGTTTTGGGTAGTGGTAGGCTTTCGCCTGTTATGATTGCTTCATTTACTGTACAATCTCCCCATAATATTTTACAGTCAGCAGGTACCTGCTCGCCATTTTTAATTAGAACAAGGTCGCCAGTCTTTAAGTATATATTCTCCAATGGAAAAATTTGTTCTTTGTGTTCATCATCAAAAGCAATCATGTTAGCCATTACTTTTTGAGACTTTGTTAGGCTACGCACAGCTTTTTGTGTAGACTGTATAGATGCTTCTTCAAGATAGTTTCCAAAAAATACAAGGGTAATAATGGAGGCTGTGGTTTCAAAAAAAAGATATTGCTCACCAAGCTGTAATGCAGCACCAACAAGGCTGTAAATAAAAGATGCAAGTGCACCTACTGCAATCAGTACGTTCATATTAGGCATACCATGTAACAAACTTTTTACTGCACTTCTGCCAAAAAAATACATGCCCGTTATAAACACAGGCAAGCACAAAACAATTTGTATCCACGGGTTCATGAGCCAATGCGTATATGTTCCCATTGGCAACATGTGCATCATCAGCACTAACGTGAATGGCAGTGTAAATAAAAAACGTTGTTTGTTGTTTGATAGGAATGTTGCCTTTTTTGGTAAATCTCCCGCTGCTTCGTCAACAACATTATAGCCGAGTTTTTTTATACCCGCACTTAGGTTTGATAAAGATGATTCAGTGTTTGATGTAAAACTAACCGCACCCGTAATTGGATTTACCTGAACATCAGACAAGCCTTCTTTTTTTAGATAATTAGATACACTTAATGCGCAGTTACTGCACGTCATTCCCTCCACTTTTAGTTCCGTCATTTCCATGTTGCAAAATTATCTTCAATATGCGTTAATCAATTACTAATTATGCCATTTATCTTTGCAACATGGATGTACTTTTTACCCTTCCACAAATACGAATAGCCGCTGCAACTTTTTTAGCAGCTGCAAAAAATACCAATGTGATAGCCCTTCATGGCGAGATGGGCGCAGGCAAAACCACCTTTGTACATGCGGTGTGCGATGAACTTGGCGTGCATAATGCTGTGGGCAGTCCTACATTTTCAATCATTAATCAGTATACAACAGCTGCGGGGAAAACCATTTATCATTTAGATCTTTATAGGCTGAAATCTGCACAGGAGGCAATAGACGCGGGAGTAGAAGATTGCTTTTATAGCGGTAATTTATGCCTGGTTGAATGGCCCGAAATTGCGCCAAGTATTTTCCCGGAAAATACTTTACATGCTCATATTCAAATAAAGGGAAATAATGAACGGCTGCTCCAAATTAATTTGTAATTTGTAATAATTGAACTTAATTATTTATAGAAATGGCTACGACAAAACCTTTTGTATCTCCCTCCCTCACTTACGAAACCCTTGAAGAAACCCTTGATATAAAACCTAAGAGAGAATCGCTGTGTATAGGCATACCGAAAGAAGATTCTTTTAATGAGAACCGAATTGCCTTAACGCCCGATGCGGTGAGTGTAATCATTGCTAATGGGCATGAAGTAAATGTAGAAAGCAATGCAGGTATTGGTGCCAATTATTCTGACAATGATTATAGTGAAGCTGGCGCAAAAATATTGTACGATAAAAAGCAGGTGTTTGAATGTGATATCATTGTAAAGAGTGCGCCTGTAAGTTTGGAAGATTGTGAATTGCTCAAGATGAACCAGTATATCATTTCTCCTATTCATTTGGCAGAAATGAAGAGAGAAATATTGCTTAAGATGATGGCAAAAAAAATAACAGCGCTGAGCTTCGAGAATTTAAAAGACGACAGTGGGCACAATCCGATTGTACGAAGCATGAGTGAAATTGCCGGATCAGCAGTGATGCTTATTGCAGGGCAATATTTAAGCAATGCCAACAATGGTAAAGGTGTATTGGTTGGCGGCATCAGCGGTATTCCACCAACAAAAGTTATTATTTTAGGCGCTGGTATTGTGGGTGAATATGCGGCACGAACAGCATTGGCTATGGGTGCAAGTGTAAAAATATTTGATAACAGTATTTACCGTTTAAAGCGTTTGCAAAATAATATTGGCGGACGTTTATGGACATCCGTCATTGAACCCAAAATTTTAGCCAAGCAATTAAAAACCTGTGATGTTGCCGTAGGTGCTTTAAGCAACGATGGGGGAAGAACGCCAATGGTAGTCACCGAAACGATGGTAAGCAATATGCGCAAGGGTAGTGTGATCGTTGATGTTAGCATAGATCATGGTGGCTGTTTTGAAACCAGCGTTGTCACTACCCACAAAGAGCCCACGTTTACAAAATATGATGTAATACATTATTGTGTACCCAATATTCCGAGTGGTTTTGCACGCACAGCATCACAAGCTATCAGCAATGTATTGATGCCACTCTTGTTGGAAACTGCCGAAGATGGCGGTGTAGACAATGTTATCTGGTATAAATTTAACATCCGGAGCGGTATCTATTTGTTCAAAGGATCGCTCACTAATTTTCATCTAAGTGAAAGATTTAATTTAAAGTTTACTGATCTAAATTTATTGATAGCGAGTAGGAGATAGATGATGTAGAAGCATCAACATAAAAGCATTTTCTAACATTTGCATCCCGCTTTTTGTTGCAATAAGCTCGTACCTCGCTTATTTACACTTCAATCGGGGCTATGCTCAACATTATATCTTTTATCAACTTTTATCGACCGCTAAATATAATTTGAAATCTATAATTTATTTAGTAGGCAACGATTATTTGTAATCTCCAATCTTAATCACTTCAGCACAATTTTCATACTCAGTTTTATCATTGCTGCTCACAATAACCAAGCGGTTGGCAGTATTATTTGCCCATAAATTTTTATATACTTCAATCCCTTCTTCATCAAGATTGGTAGTGGGCTCATCAAGTAATAAGACAGACGTTTTGCTAAAAAATGCCTGTGCAAGTTTTAAGCGTTGCTTCATACCACTACTGTAATATCGGATTTCTTTATCAGCTGCTTTCTGCAAACCAACTGCAAGCAGCATCTCTGCAAAACCTGCAGTAAACGGTTTAAAGTTATTGTGAAAAGTAAGAAATTCAGTGGCTGTCATTTCTTCTACCAAATCTAAATATGGCGCAGCAATGGCTATCTGTTTGTAACTGTTTTCTCCTAAAGTAATTTGATTGTTCTGTGTATTGCTGTAGTCAATGGTACCTTCACTGTGCAGCGTGGCACCTGCAATTATTTGCAACAGTGTAGATTTGCCTGAACCATTTGTACCGGTTATTGCGTAAGACTTTCCTTGCAAAAATTGGTAATTCAATTTTCTGAAAATCCATTCCCGATTAAATCGTTTGCCCGTATTATTTAGGAGAATATTCAAAATAAATTAATCTTCAAAGTTGCTGCCTTTTAAGCGTCGTTTGATAATTCCTCTGCCGCTGTCTCGTATAAAAGTAACTATCTCATCTCTTTCATTCGTTGCAGGAATTTCTTCTTCAATATAATTTAAGGCCTGCGTTGTATTGAGACCTTTATTATAAATAATTCTGTAAATGTCTAAAATTTCGTTGATGCTGTCGAGTGAAAATCCCCTTCTTTTTAGCCCAACTGAATTTACTCCTGCATAGCTAATTGGTTCGTGACCCGCTTTAATAAAAGGCGGTACATCTTTGCGTATTAATGAACCGCCGCTTATAATTACATGTTGCCCAACTTTTACAAACTGGTGCACTGCACACATTCCGCCAAGGATAGAATAATCGCCAAGCTCAACATGCCCGGCAAGCTGTGTATTATTGCTCATAATGCAGTTGTTACCAACTACACAATCATGTGCAATATGGCAGTACGCCATTATTAAACAATTGCTTCCTACTTTGGTTGTCCAGGTGGCTTTGCTGCCTCTGTTGATGGTTACAAATTCTCTTATGGTTGTGTTATCACCTATTTCCACTGTTGTATCTTCTCCGCCATATTTTAAATCTTGCGGTATTGCAGAAATAACTGCACCTGGAAAAATGCGGCAATTGCTCCCAATTCTTGCACCATCCATAATGGTTACATTGCTGCCTATCCATGTGCCTTCGCCAATTTCTACATTGGAATGTATGACGCTAAACGGATCAACTTTTACATTGGTAGCAAGCTTTGCGTGTGGATGTATGTAAGTGTGTGGGTGTATCATTTTATTTAATATGCTCGTTAGCTGCTTGGCTAATATGCTAATTTTTTAAATTCAATGTTTATAATGGATATGTTCTATTGTTTTGGTTTTATTATCAAGTTGCGTGAACATCTTTATATACACATTAGCAGACGAGCACATTTTGTAGTTGTTAACTTCGTCTTACCACCTGCGCCGTAAAATCTCCCTCGGTACAGAGTTTATTGCCCACATAAACGCTGCCTCTCATGGTGCAAATTCCCCTGCGTATTGGTTCAATCAGCTCCATCTTTAAAATCATGGTATCTCCCGGTACTACTTTTACCTTAAACTTACAATTATCTACTTTCACGAAATAAGTATCATACACACCTTCAGGCATTGATTTTATGCAAAGAATACCGCCTGTTTGCGCAAGTGCTTCAACCTGCAATACCCCCGGCATTACGGGGTTGCCAGGAAAATGTCCCTGAAAAAAGAATTCATTGAAAGTTACATTTTTTATACCGATTACTTCTTTTTCGTTCAAACGCAAAATTTTATCTACCAGTAAAAAAGGGTAACGGTGTGGTAGTATTTTTTCAATTTCATCTAGTGCATATAAAGGTGGAACTGATGGGTCGTAAAAAGGAACGTTTACATTTTTACTCATTTTTTTAAAATGCTGTTTCAACACTTTTGCGAGACCTACATTGCTTGCGTGCCCCGGCCTGTTAGCCATTATATGAGCCTTCATTGGATAACCGCTCAAAGCAAGGTCGCCAATAACATCGAGTAATTTGTGGCGGGCGGGTTCGTTGTTAAAACGTAATTCCAAATTATTTAAGTAGCCTTCTTTAAGCACTTCAATATGATCTTTGCCAAATGCTTTTGCAAGCCTCTCCATAGCGTCGGGGGTAATCGGTTTGTCTACCACTACAATAGCATTGTTGATATCGCCACCTTTTATAAGATTGTGTTCCAGCAAAGCTTCTAGCTCATGCAAAAAACAGAATGTACGGCACGGAGCAATGTCTTTGTTAAAATCTTTTATATGCTTTAGGTCTGCATGTTGTGTACCAAGCACGGGGGAATTAAAATCTATGAGGGCAGTTACACGGTATTCGTTTGCAGGGACTGCTGTAAATTCTGCATTCTTTTCTTCATCAAAATAAGAAATAGGTTCATCGAGAGAATACCATATTTTTTCCGCATCCTGTTCTGTAACACCGGCTGCCTCTATTAATGCAGTAAATGGTTTGCTGCTTCCATCGATAATAGGAATTTCAGGGCCGCTCACTTCAATAAGGCAATTGTCAATACCCATACCTACAAGCGCTGCAAGAATATGTTCAACAGTAGATATTTTTACGTCAGCTTTTTCTAATGTAGTACCACGGCTCGTATCAGTAACCAAGTCGCAGTCAGCTTTTATTGTGGGTGTACCATCCGGCAAATCAGTTCTTTTAAATTGAAAGCCAAAATTGGGAGCTGCGGGGTTTAATGTCATGTTTGCCATAACGCCAGTATGCAAGCCATTACCCGAAATTGTAGTTGCAGCTGTAAGCGTATGTTGCTTATTCTCATTAAATAATATATCCATGCTTAGCGGTTTCCTTTGCCGGCAAAGATATTTTAAATTTTATACCAAATGATTGTTAAATAGGCTGAGGAGCAAATTTTAATGCATGGTTTTACACTGTATTTTGCGCTTCCAATTTCTTTACTAACACTTCCAGTTCTCTTACTCTTTTTTCCAGTTCAGGGAGTTTGCGCACAAGGGCTTGTGTACGTAAATTAGAAGTATAATCAGATGCTGGTATTCCTGTAACCGCAGTGTTAGGTATTAGGATAGATTTACTGACACCGCTTTTTGCATTTATTTTGGTGCCGTCTGCAATTTGAATATGCCCGACAATGCCTGCCTGCCCGCCAATCATTACATTGTTGCCAATTTTTGTACTGCCGCTAATGCCTGTAAGCGCTGCCACCACTGTATTACAGCCAATTTCTACATTGTGAGCTATTTGTAAAAGGTTATCGAGTTTGGCGCCGTTGCGTATGAGTGTGCTGCCTATGGTTGCTCTGTCAATAGTAACATTACTGCCAATTTCAACATTGTCTTCAATAATTACATTGCCCATTTGAGGCACTTTTTTAAAACTACCATCTTTTTGTGGGGCAAAGCCAAAGCCATCACCGCCAATTACGGTGCCTGCATGAATTACTACGTTTTTTCCAATGATACAGTCATGGTAAATTTTAACGCCTGGATGGATGGTGGAATCTTTTCCAATAATAACATTGTTACCGATATAGGCGTTTGGATAAATTTTGGCACCATCGCCCAACACAACATTCTCCCCTAAGTAAGCAAAGGCGCCTACATAAATATTATCGCCTTTTTTAACAGTTGCATGCATGTAAACCGGCTCCTGAATGCCTACAAGTTGTTGTTGTTTTAATTTTTGATATTCGCTTAATAACAATGCAAACGCACTGTAAGCATCGGGTACTTTTATGAGGGTTGCAGCCAATGTTTCTTTCACGACCTGCGCATCATTAATGATTATAATATTGGCAGCGGTGCTGTATAAATATTCTTCGTATTTAGGATTGGCAAGAAATGCAAGTTGATCTTTAGTAGCTTCTTCTATTTTACCGAAAGATGAAACGGTGGCATTGGGGTTGCCCTCAATCGTTCCGCCTACAATATGTGCTATCTGAGCTGCGCTAAATTCCATTTATGGTAGTTTGGTTAAAAGCCTGGGTAACAAATGTAATATTTTTTAATATTGCCACGCAGGCTTTCATTAATAAGCGCATCATCTACCTCAGATATATCTTTTACCTCGCCGTTTTTAAACAATATTTTTATCTGCTGCTCATCAAAGTTATAGGTTGTACTGCTTGCTTCTCCGGTAAAAACAAGCCACTCCGTTTCTTCCATCGTTAAACCTATTGTAGCTGCAGTATCTTGTTTTCTTAGCTGCAATGTTTGTTCATTAACAGGGACGGAGCTGTATTTTACTTTCAGCAATTCTCTATCAATAATACCTCTACACAACAAAGACAGTATTTTATCTGAATGGCTGCACCAGCTTTTTATGGCCATCATTACATCAGCATCATCTAGACTGCAAAACTGATCTAAAGTTATATTGTGCATGGGCTCATTTATAAAACTATTTAGCGGCTGCTGGCATTGTGCCGAAATATGCTTGGCTCTTTTTATAATGCGCTGCAACATTTGCTCTGCACTTAAAACAGTCTTGTGCAGGTACACCTGCCTGTACATAAGTCTGCGAGCAATTAAAAATTTCTCTATAGAATAAATGCCCTTTTCTTCCACCATCAACTCGCCATTATGTACAGTGATCATTTTTAAAATACGATCATATGCCACATACCCTTCTATTACGCCGCTAAAAAAACTATCACGGGTGAGGTAATCCATTCGGTCTACATCAAGCTGTCCACTTACTAACTGGTGCAAAAATTTTTTGTGGTAACTACCATTAAATATTTCGAGGGCTATCTGTAATTTTCCTTCGAACTTATTGTTGAGTGCTTCAATGATAAGGAGCGATATTTTTTCGTGGTGAACACCTTCTGCCAATACCTGCTCGAGTGCATGGGAGTATGGCCCGTGCCCAACATCGTGTAAAAGGATAGCAATTTTTGCTGCCTGTTGCTCCTCGGCAGTTACATCTATCCCCTTACGGGTAAGCTCTTGTAAAGCGATCGTCATTAAATGATACGCACCTAGCGAATGGTGCAGCCTTGTATGCACAGCGCCAGGGTAAACCAAATGTGCCATGGCCATTTGTTGTATGCGACGCAAGCGCTGGTAATATGGATGTGCGATAATGCTGAAAACAAGTTCATCATCTATTGTGATGAAACCATAAACAGGATCGTTGATTATTTTGTGGAAGGGCATTTTAAATATTTTTGAAACAAGTGTAACGAAGTTAGGCACAAGGGGTATAAGATTTTTAATTTTTGAAGGTTTGGCTTTGCTCGTTTGCTATACTTTGTTTTATAAAGTT
>JBBREY010000067.1:0-14636 GCA_038225275.1 Chitinophagales bacterium
GGTTTTTAAAATAGCGTTGAGCCATCCTCTTAGCAATACTTCCCAATCATCGTCAGCATGTTGCAATTGCTGAAGCGCTTCGTGGTAATTTCCTTCGGCAGTTGCAGCAATTTGAAGTGCCTTTTGTGAATCAATATTTTCCCTTTCCTCCAATGCGGTTTGAATATCCTGCGGATACAATACCGGGATTTTTATGAGTTGTGTACGAGACAAAATAGTGGGCAAAACATTTGCATCGTTTTCTGCCACAAGCATAAACAGTGTATCTGGTGGTGGCTCCTCAATTAGTTTTAATAGTTTGTTGCCGTTTTTACCAAGGAACTCAGGCATCCATATAATGAGAATTTTATAAGCGCTCTCAAAACTCTTGAGGCTCATTTTGTGGATAATATCACCACATTCTTCTGCCGTAATATTGCCCTGCTTATTTTCTGCATTAATGCTTTGCAACCAATCGAAGGCATTGCCGTAAGGATTGCTATTGACAAAACTTCTCCATTCGGTTATATAATCTGTGCTGATGGGTTTGTCGCCTGATTTACTTGGAATTATAGGATAGCAATAATGAATATCGGGATGTACCATTTTTGCAGCTTTTGTACAGGCGCTGCAAATGCCACAGGCATCAACAAATGGAAGGTCAATTTCTGTCTCTGGCTCCTCGCCAAACATACTAACCGTCGCTGGAACAGTTTTTCTTTTGGAGACTTGCAGTGGATTTTTTTCGCAGGTAATATATTGTGCAAATGCTAATGCCATAGGCAAACCGCCGCTGCCTTCTTTACCCAAAAACAACAAGGCATGACTAAGCCTGTTTTGCTGTATCATGCTCGTGAGCTGGGCTTTAAGATCGTGCTGGCCTATTACTTGGGAGAATTGCATAAGTAAAAGTAGTTAGTATTGAGTATTTAGTATTGAGACAATGCTTAGCTACAATGTCACTATGTTAATGATAACTCCTTTCCAATCTTTAAAATAAATAGTTTTAATAATGCATGTAAATCTCAATACTCAATACTAACCTCTCAATACTCTTATAGTTTCCCAACTATCTCCTCACTCATAGGCGTTGTGCCACTATCAAATTTTGCAATAATATGCCCGTTCTCATCTAACAGAAATTTATTAAAGTTCCATTTGATCTCAGCATCCAATACGCCGTTTTCGCTTTTATTGGTAAGCCATTTGTAAATAGGTGCAGTATCACTTCCCTTTACAGATATTTTTTCTGCCATAGGAAACGTAACGCCGTAATTTTTTTCGCAGAACGATTTTATTTCTGTGTTGCTGCCAGGCTCTTGGCCACCAAAATTGTTTGCAGGAAAACCAACAATTACCAGTTTGGTTTTATACTTCTCATACAAAGCTTCCAATTCTTTGTATTGAGGTGTATAGCCACATTCGGATGCGGTGTTTACAATTAATATTTTTTTGCCTTTATAATCTGCAAAATTTATTGAGCTGCCATCCAATGCTTTTACGCTAAAAGAATGTATGCTTGCTGCAGTTGCCATTTCGTTTGTACTCATATTTAGGGTTGTTGAATTGTTTTGTGCCTGTGCGCAGCTCATCAACGCAATGGACACAGCTATTAATTTAATCATATTATTTTTTATAAAGTTACGTACCAAAAGTTGTTTAGGGCTTTTCGTAAGCACCTAAATCCGGTAATCCTACATTGCGGTTTTTATCATCAAGATCTTTTAACAGCGGGGTGGCGATGCCTTTATTAATACCCGGCGCCAATGTATTTTTTGTAATTCTAAAATTATAAAACTGGCGTGTAGCATCAATGCTGTCAAAGCCAGGATCGATGTTTTTTATAGATTGCGTAAAGACTGTATTTGAAGGGTCAGTAGTTGCACGGTAAAGACATCGGTCAATATTTACTGAAAAGCTATTGTTACCTGTCTTTTTAGTTTGAAGATCATTTTCTATAAAACCTGCATCGCCATAAATAATACAATTTCGCATGGTTGCCGATAGTGTAGCAGTTTGGTTGGTAGCATCTGCATCAGAAAAATACACTGCCGGTTTTTGATGTAAAACAAAATTATTTGAGTAAGCTGCAACAGTGCAATGCGTGAAAGAATAACTCCCACCTTTTTCGATAAAAATATTTTTACCGTTGTTGCTGAATAAACAATTTTCTGCTACAACATTGCTGTTGTTGCAAAACATACCTGCATCAAAAGCATTGTCAATAACGGTTTGTTTTAAAATTAATTTGGGATTGGCATTTACAGATGGCAGCAAAACAACTACTGCCTGGTAAGCGTTTTTTATAGAAGTAAACTGCAACAGATTATCCTTGCTTGTTCCTCTAAAATAGATACCCGGCCATGAGGCAGGAAAGTTTTTGTAAGGATCGTCCAGTCTGTCGCCGCTAAAAATTATGGGCTGTGTTTTGGTACCGTTACAAATAAATGTTCCATCAACCAATATTGGCGCATCTGCATGGCAATAAATTTTTGTACCTGCATTGATAGTGAGCGATGCATTGCTTGAAATTTGCAACCCACCTAAAATTACATAAGGCAAGCTATTGGTGAAAGTGACATTGCCTGAAACTAAACCATTCCGTATAAAAACTGCGTTTTGGCCAAAAGCTTCCAGCTGCACAAACTTCGTAAGCCCGTTATAATTTATCGCAATACTATCGCTTAAAATGAAGGGCAGATTTGCCAAAGTTGGATTTACTGTTACGGTTACAAATACATAGATGCTGTCATTCCCTGCTATCTCAATATTATTTGCCTCTGCAGTAGCAAGCCCGTTTACATTCATTTTATAGGGAGAAAGCAAACCGCCACCGAGTTTTATTTTAGAAAGTAAAAGTTTTTGATCGTTGTTGTTTAATATTTTAAAAGACTTTGTAATGGAACCGGTTACTGTAAAAACAGTATCAAATTTTAAGCTATCAGCAGAGGTAGATAATCTAGCATCTTTGCTTGTTATCAAGCTATCTTTTTTGCAGGATGTAAAAACGCCGCATAACAATGTGAGACCTATAAAAATGAGAAAAAAGTTTTTCATTAAAACAAATTTACATTGAAATTATTTACCTGCCGTTGCAAGTGTAGCAACACTTATTTTAATGCCTTCGATGTTGTTTAAGACCTGCGCACATGCATCTAAAGTAGCTCCGGTTGTAATTACATCATCAACCAATAAAATATGTTTGTTTTTTAAAACAGTTGAGTCGGTTACTTTAAAACTGTCGTTCACATTATCCCATCTTTCAGTGCGGTGCTTTTTTGTTTGTGTTTCCGTAAAACGAATACGCACAACATTTTTTACAAGCACAGGGATATTCATGCTGTTTGATATGCCTCTGCATATAACCTCTGCCTGGTTAAAGCCTCGTTTGTACTCTTTTTCGGCGAAGAGAGGCAATGGAATTAAATAATCAATGTTATTGAAACGGTTACTCAGGAGCATATTTGTACCCATTATTTCACTTAAATAAATTCCTGCCTCTTTGTTGCCTTTGTACTTTAATTCATGAATAAGATATTGTATCAAATCGCCTTTTGAAAAATAAAAACCGCTGGTGGCAGCAACAAGCTGTAACCGTCCTATAAACATTCTTTCAATTGGGTTGTTAGGATGAGTTTCGAAAGAAGTATGCGGCAACTCGGTTATGCAACGTAAACAAAGCAGCGAATCGTTCTGTAACAAATCGCTTCCACAACCAATACACAGATGCGGATAAAAGAGATGAGTGGCGGCAGTTAATAATTTTTTAAACAAATAATTTACTTTTCTATTTCGTTTAAAGTTAAAACTTAAAGCCTACAAAAAAGCGCACCATAATAGATGCGCTTTTCAATTTATCTTGTTGCAGTTGGCAACGGCTTATCTCTTTTTGCCATTTCATTTCTGTTGGCAAATTCCCATGCGGTATGAAATATCATGCGAACCCTTTTTTCGTAGAGCTCAAAGTTTATCTTATCAACGGTGTCAGAAGGTTTGTGATAATCTGCTTTTAGCATACCATCATAAAAAAACAAAACGGGTACACCTTTGCGGGCAAAATTGTAATGATCACTTCTAAAATAAATACGGTTAGGATCATTGGGATCATCGTATTTATAATCTAATACCATGTTGATATATTTATTGTTTGCAGCTTCGTTTATAATAGGTAATTCACTGCTTAATTTATCGTGCCCTACTACATATACATAATTCAAAGTATCGCCAGTTTTTCTCTCTGTATCCACTCTTCCTACCATATCGGTATTTAAATCAATGGAGGTTTTATCTAAAGGAAAAACTGGATGATCGCTGTAATATTCACTTCCCCATAGACCTTTTTCCTCACCACTTACCGTCATAAATACCATTGTTCGTCTTGGTCTGTGGCCGTCTGCTGCTGCTTTTGCAAATGCTTCTGCCATGGTTATTACCCCACACGTTCCACTGCCATCATCATCTGCACCATAATATATTTTACCATCGTGTGTGCCTAAATGATCATAGTGACCAGTAAGAAAAACGTACTCGTCTTTTTTATCTGTTCCTTCTATTATACCGATTACGTTACTGGCATTAATAATAGTACGCTGCTTTGTAAACTCATATAAAATGTTTGTATTTCCTTCGGTTGGTTGTGGGGAAAATGTATTTTTTGCTTTTGCATTTACAATAGCCGAATCAAACAAAACAGGAAAAATTGTTTTTGCGTATGCATGAGAAAGGAGTGCATAATTTAATGATCTTGGGTTTCCAGATGGGAGACTTTCAAAGTTTACACCGCCGCTGCGATTGTTATCTACCTGCCGTTTGGAAAAAGTTTCTGTATTTGGATTTACAATTAAAACGCCAACTGCACCTCTCGCTTTTGCAGCATCTAATTTTTTACTTAAACCCGGGTAAGTCCAAACTGAAGTTTTGCCGGTTGCATCAATAAAATATTTACCATCTTTTTTAGGTTCTCCTAAAAATATCACAACAACTTTTCCTTTTACATTAATGTTTGCATAATCGTTGTAGGCAACATCATCAATACCATAACCTGCAAAAACAAGTTTGTTGGAAGTAAATTTTGCGTTATCGTTAGATGCAAGTGGAATTAAAAAATCTTTACCATTTTCTGCATTCATGCCATTTACTGAAAACACAGGAGCCGTTGCCATGCTGTCCTGCGTAAGCGGGTATAATTGCTGGTAGCTTTTTAATGCATCGGGCTTTTTTAAACCCATTTGTGCAAACTGTCCCTCAATATATGCTGCTGCTTTGCGCTGCCCTTCGGTGCCCGTTTCTCTGCCTTCAAATTCATCACTGGCAATTCTGGTAAGGTGTTTTCGCAGTTCAGCGCCTGTTATCTTCTCTGCATATTTTGCAGAAAGATCCACCTGTGCAAATGAGTAAGTACATAATATTGCAAGTGGTAAAAAGAATAATTTCTTCATTAATGTTGATTTGTTTTAGAGCAATTTATTGAAAGTTATTTTCTTGCAAATAAAAAATGTACAGATGGTAGTGAGTTAGATGATAAAATTTAAATATTATCAATTTATTGACAAATGTCAAGAGGAAGTTTTACGACCTAATCTACTTTGCAGTGCAATAAGACTACACTTAAATTCTGCTCATGAAAAAACTTTCATTCGTTTTATCTTTTTTGCTTGTTACTTACCTCGCTACTGCGCAAAAAAATAATTTGTTTTTAGAAAATAATTTAGCTGTTGATTTCAATCTTGGAGTAGGTGAGCAAGGTACATTGGTTGGCGTACAGTTAAGTATGATCCAAAAAAAGAGTAAAATTGGCTATGGTATTGGGATTTTTAATAACAGGTTTAAACAAAAACCTCCTTCAGATTATGAGCCTAGCCAGAATATTTTAAGCAATGCTCTTTTTGGAAAACAAAACGATTTCAAAATCTCAAACGCTACATATATTGTGTACCTAGTAAAGCAATTCAATCCAAAAAATGTAAAATTTAATTTTGGTATCGAAGGAGGTGCATCAATAGGAATGTATGAATGGTTTAAGTTTACTAATGCAATGCGCCAAGGTTATAGTTTTTATGGTCCCGGAAGTAATTATGTAGTAAATAAAAACAGAAAAGGTGCAATTGGAGTATCTTTAAAATGTACAATAGACTTCGCATTTAACTCAGCATTTTCTTTGCAATTGGCAGCAAATGGTCAATTTAACAAATACAATAATTTCGGGGGTTTGTTAGTAGGGTTAATAAAGTCCTTTTAAAATTAAAAAGCAGAACTGGAGACAATTTTTTATTATTTCACTAACGAATTAAAAAAATTAAGAAACCCCAATGTAGAAATTATATTGAATCATCGTAAGTAACTCTTTTATATTTCAACTGTCCCCATCATGGTTCTGCACAACAGCAATCTTATCTACTCTCAAGGCGTGTCTACCACCCTCAAATGTCGTAGCTAAAAAAGTATCTATCATTTGCTTTGCAACTTCCATTGTTACAAACCTTGCAGGTATGCAAAGTACGTTAGCGTTGTTGTGCATACGTGCAAGCGAGGCTATCTCGTTTTCCCATGCAATGGCCGCACGTATATGCTGGTGTTTGTTTGCAGCTATGGCAACTCCATTTGCACTGCCGCATAATAAAATACCGCAGCAGTATTCTTTGCTTTCCACTGCATTTGCTACAGGGTGCGCAAAATCTGGATAATCAACTGAATCGGCACTGTAAGTACCAAAATCCCTAAGCGCAATCCCCTTTTCATCTCTTAAATAATTTACCAGTTTTGCCTTGTATTCAAAGCCAGCATGGTCGCTTCCAATTGCCAATGGTTTGGTAAGATCGAAATTCATTTAATTAAAATTTATAATTAAAAACTAAAGTATGTTTAATAGTATTTAGCTCCATTCTTTTTCCTCTTTCTCTTTTTGTTTGTCTATGCGTTTGCAAATAACAATACTTATTTCATATAAAAGTAACAAAGGTATAGATACAATTATTTGGCTCGTCCAGTCAGGCGAAGGTGTTATAACCGCTGCCAATACAAGAATTACTACGAATGCGTATTTGCGGTATTTCTTTAAAAAGGAAGAACTGATCAACCCAATTTTACACAAAACATAAGCCATTACGGGTAATTCAAATGCAATACCACAGCCTAAAATAATATTGTTAAGTGTATCTATATAGTCATCTAATGTTGGACGATAAATATAAGCACCAGTTGTACCAAGTGTAAAGCTTCCTAAAAAATTAAAAGTGAAAGGTGCCAGTAAGAAGTAACCAAATGCAGCACCCAAAAAGAAACAAAGTGATACCCATAAAATACTGCCACGAGAATATTTTACTTCTTTTGCTGAAAGTGCAGGTTTTACAAACCGCCATAATTCCCAGAACAAGTAAGGGAATGCTACTATAATACCGCCTATTACAGCAATAGAAATAGCGGACATAAAAGGACCACTTATAGTATTACCCTGCAACTCAATATTTACTGCAGGCATACACAAAGAATCGCCAAGATGAAGCCAATGGCTAAAATTACAAAGCGCACTGTAACTAATAAAAGTAGACCTTGCTGGTGCATACACTACATTATCAAACACCCAATCTATTTTTACAAATATTGCTATCACTGCTACCAGCCACACTATTACTGCTCTCACCAAATGCCATCTTAATGCTTCCAGATGATCTACAAAACTCATCTCTATCCCTGCTTCGTTACCCAATCTTTTTAAAAAGGAAGTCTTATTCTCTGTTGTTTCAGCCACGAACCTGTTGTTTTAAATTTGGTTAAAGTTAATAAAGAACATACGTTACACACTTACTGTTTGTTTTACGTTTCCTGTTCTTTTTAATACGCCCCATCCCTGCAACTCACCCTTAATAGCTCTGTTAAACGATTTAAATAAAATATAATACATCAATTGCCTGTAAATTAATTGCTGTGGAAAAAGCCACAGTAATTTTTTATAATCTTCTTTTTGCCGTTGCCCTTGCTCTTTCTGTGTTTCTTTTAGTGCGCTGTTTTCAAAGCTGAATGCTATTACCGCACCGAGCATATCTACCATTGTAAAAATAATATAGTACAAAACAATGTGCCCTAAACTTGCAGGAATAATGCCAAGCCCTGCCGCAATCAAGCTAATAAGTAAAATAAAATCTGCCAATGGTGCAAGAAAAGGCAACAACATTTGAAAAATGAGGATATGTGGAAGCGCTACCATACCAAAATTTTTATATTTTGGGTTAAGAAAAGCATCTCTGTGTTTCCAAAAACTTTGCATTACACCAAAGCTCCACCTAAAGCGCTGTTTTAAAAACTGGCTGAATGTTTCAGGAGCTTCCGTATATGAAATGGCTTTTCTTGCATTTCTTACAGTATAGCCTTTTTTGTGCATGCGCATCGTAAGGTCACAATCTTCTGCAAGCGTATCAGATGTGAAACCGCCCGCTTCTATGATAGCTGTTTTTCTAAATGCGCCTATGGCACCGGGCACAACGGTTATGCAATCCAATAAATCGAATGCAGACCTATCAAAGTTTTGTGATGTAGTATATTCAATGCTTTGCCACCGGGTGATAATATTTATTTCGTTGCCTACTTTAACATTACCCGCTACCGCACCAACCACCCGTTCGCCGTCGGCAGCATAAAACTTTTTCATTAACTGCGATACGGCATCTTTTTTTAATTGGGTATCTGCATCTATACATACCACAAACTCATTCGTAGCTATGTTTATTCCATAATTTAATGCTGTCGCCTTTCCACCATTTATTTTGGTTACAACCTGCACATTTGGAACATGGGCAAAAAAATCGCTCACTGTTTTAAAAGTACTGTCCTTGCTGCCATCGTCTACAAATACAATCTGAAGATTGGGGTAATCCTGCTGCAACAAACTTTCCACGGTTCTTATTGCATTTATTTCTTCGTTGTATGCAGGTACAATAATACTTACGCCAGGCTGTTCGCTGCTAACTGGTAAATATTTCTCTTTTAATTTTTGCCTAAATGCCAATATACCCATCAACAACATTCTGCCCATAGAAAGGAAAATACCCACGATAAACAACGCAAATACTACATGAGAAACCCAATAATATGTCGAGGTAAAAAAACTGTTTAGTTTTAAACGCCAGCTTCTTTGTACTACAGGCATTACATCATCTTTTGTTTTGCCCATTAAATCTGCGATCGTTGTAAAAACACAACCCTTGTCCCTAAAATATTTTATAACCCGGGGAAGCGCTTCTACTGTAGCTTGCCGATTGCCACCGGCATCGTGAAACAAAATGATATTACCGTTTGTGCTGTTGGCGAAGCGAACGGTTCTGTTAAAAATTGTATCAGCGTTTACGCCGTGTGCTACATCCCAGTCATTGGGATCTATGCTTTCACCAACCGTGATGTAATTATCTTTTTTAGCTCTGGCTATTGGCTCAATTTCTTCAAAAGTTTGTGGTTCACTATCTGCATTAAATGGCGCACGAAAAAGTATGGTGCTTCGTCCTGTTACAGCTTCAATTAAAAGCCGGGTAGATTTTAATTCCAGGTCAGCCCGCTCGGCACTCATCTTTGCAATATTGCTGTGTGTGAATGTGTGGTTACCTATCTCAAACCCATCTTTGTAAATTCTTTGAAGAATAGGTAGGTTTTGTTCTGCAGGAATACCAACTACAAAAAAAGTTGCAGGTATTTTTTCTTTTTCTAAAATGTCTAAAATCTGAGGGGTATATTCTGCACTTGGTCCATCATCAAATGTTAGAATTATTTTATGTCCTTTGCTTAAAGGCTCGTCTGTAATACTTTTATCTTCAGCAAATTTTTCATACACATAGCTGGATGGCAATTGAGTATATGTTTGTTCAGTTATCAACTGCTCTGCCGTATCAATTTCTATTTTTGCTATCCCTGCCTGCGGTGTATAAATGATGCGAAGCAATTCGCCTTCGCCAAAATGAGTTGGCTTTTGGTTGTTATAAGGCAGCGATTCCAGTGAGCTGTAATCAAAGGGTTTTCTTATCAATGCCTCGTTTGTAAGACTTCTGTTATAAAATTTCCAGAGCCTTCTGTCTTCTTTTCCTAATACCCACAAGGCAGTTCCGGCCGTGCCATATTCATCCGCAAACCGCATAATATTATAGGTGGTAGCTGCGCCGGTAAACCAAACAATATGCTTAACAATTTTATCATCAATTTCTTCAGAATAGGTATAGTTTAAATTATAATTATCGTTATCAAAATGTATGTCTGCTTTTGCAAGTCTTGCGTTATCAAGTGCCTGAGAATAATTTAAATCTGTAGACCTGATAAGTTTACCCTTTTCATCTTTTAACACGTTTCCGTTATCGTCTACACTCCAATCTTTTCCATATCCTGCCATCCCCAAAATCATCTTCGCCGGGTCTATTTTTTTTGCAGCATCATCCAACCCTTCTTCTATCCATTTTTGTGCTGATATCGGTCCGGGTCCGGTTTTCTCATCGCTATACTGGTCGTAACCCATCAATATAATATAGTCGTTGTATTTGTTTAACTGTACAAAATCGTAATCGTTGTTTAACGGTACAACATCCTGCGTTACCAATAAACCTTTTGCATGAAATACTTCATACAGTTGTTTTTGAAAATCGCTAAGCGGCTTTGTAGTCGGTTCTATTAATTCTTCAAAATCTATGTTAATGCCTTGCAGATTATATTTGCCAAGCGTATCTGCAAGGTTATTAATAAACTTTCTTCTTTTTAGGGTATCATTCAACATTACATGCATTAATGCTCCATCAAAATCTCCCTTTGCAGAGTTAAAGTTGGTGAGCATTGGAATAATTTTCAAGTTGTTCTTTTTCATCAAAGCAAAACCTGCTGCATCTATTCTGGATTGTAATTTTTGATTGTCTATTACATCGAAGAAGAACCATTCGGGAAAGATGGTATTTAATTTATTTGCGTTTTCATCTAAGTCAGACAATGCTGTAGGATAATCTAAGATAGAAGACGGTGAAAAAAACGCAGCCCTTATAAATGAGCTGTCTTTTTTTAAAAGTTTACCTTTCAATTTTTTAATAGAATCTTCCTTGTCTTTTTCCTCTAAAAAGGATTTGAATCCCTTGTATTTATTTTTTTGAGAAGAAGGAATATTAAACTGTTTTAAAGGGTTTACTTCATTTTCAAAAAACTTTGTTTTGGTTTCAATATTAGTAAGATTGGGAGATATTCCTTTTGGGATGGCAATTATTACAACTGTAATAATGAAGACTAGTAAGAAAAGAAATACCCTAATACTCCAGGTAAAGCTTTTTCCTCTTAGTGCACTTTTCGTTTGAAAAATCTGATTGGAACTGCTCATCTATTGTTTAACTTACGGCAAAGGTGACTAAACTTTGTTCTATAACAATCACTTACAGGATTTTTCTTTATCATTTAACGCTTCGTATGTTAGGCACAAAAAGAAGCCCCCGTAGAAACGGGGGCTGTTTACCAAAACTAACTGCTTATGAGAAATTTAAATTGATCGTTGTTGTGTAATATAAATTGCAAATCAGGTGCCAAAAAATAAAGTCGAGCTGTTAAATTATTGTGAACAGCTTCTTGCTGATTGTTATGCAATAAAAGTAAGGACGTAAAAAAGCCGCAAATCTTGCGGCTGGTGTTATAATTACTTTTGGGAAGTAAGCTTTTCAGCGTTTTCGGCAAACTGTAAAGCCTCTATAAACTCACCTACTTCGCCGTTTAATACGGAGTCTAGGTTATAAACTGTCATACCAATTCTATGGTCAGTAACTCTTCCTTGTGGGAAGTTATATGTCCTTATTTTGGCACTTCTATCCCCAGTACTCACCAAGCTCTTACGCATGTGGGAAATTGCTTCCTCAGCTTTTCTTACCTCTTCGTCGTAGAGTCTTGTGCGCAACATTTCCATTGCTTTTAGCTTATTGCCGAGCTGCGATCTATCGGTCTGGCACATCACAACAATGCCCGTAGGCTTGTGTGTAAGGAAAACTTTTGTTTCTACTTTGTTTACATTTTGTCCACCTGCACCACCACTGCGGGCAGTCTCCATTTTTACATCACTTTCTTTCAATTCAAAATCTATTTCTTCTGCTTCAGGCATTACAGCTATTGTAACAGCGCTCGTATGTACACGGCCGCTTCCTTCTGTATCCGGCACACGCTGCACTCGATGTACGCCACTTTCAAATTTTAATAAACCGTATACGTCATCGCCTGTAACTTCTACCTGCACTTCTTTATACCCACCAACAGTGCCTTCACTCTCACTAAGCAAGGTGGCTTTCCATCCTTTCTTTTCAAAATATTTAAGGTACATGCGCAGCAAATCTCCACTAAATAACGATGCTTCATCTCCACCTGTACCGGCACGTATTTCTAAAATGGCATTTTTTTCATCATATGGATCTTTTGGAATGAGCATATTGCGCAAACCTTTTTCCTGTGAATCTTTTAGTTCTTCCAACGCAGGTATTTCCATCTTTGCCATTTCCCTCATTTCAACATCGTCGCTGTTGAGCACTTCTTTGTTAAACTCAATGTCATCCAAAGTCTTAATGTAAGCTGTGCGGGCATTTATTATCTTCTCCAGGCTGCGGTATTCTTTACTGAGTGCAACATATCGTTTGTTGTCGCCCACCACTTCAGGATTGGTAAGTGCAACACTTAAATCATCAAACTTGGCTTTTATGGCATTTAACTTTTCTAACATAAAATGGTATTGAGTATTGAGTAATTAGTATTGAGACTAATACCCTCAAATAAAATAACCTACTTCCTTCATCAATTTTTAAAAAAGGAATAAAATTCTTTGTGCAACTTTACATTTAGCGCTTTGGCGGTTAAACGAAAACTGCGGCTGCGAAATTACGTTTTATCATTTTACCATGTTATACAGAAAATTAAAAGGCAATAATATTTTTGACGGGTATGCTTTAAGAAGGGAAGACTGCGTACTTATTGTTCAGGAAAATGGAACTATTGAAGCCATTGTTGATGAAACTACTGCGGGAGAAAATGTTGAGTACTTTGATGGAATATTGTGCCCCGGTTTTGTAAATGCCCATTGCCATATTGAGCTGAGTCATTTAAAAGGAAAGATACCTCAACATACAGGATTGGTAAATTTTGTACAGACTGTGATGAAAGAGCGCACTGCAAGCGAAGAAGAAAAATACATGGCTATGCAAAGTGCGGCTACGGAACTGTATGAAAGCGGTACGGTTGCAGTGGGAGATATTTGTAATACAACAGATTCAATTACGCTAAAACAAAACAGCCAATTGCACTGGCACAACTTTATTGAAGTGAGTGGATTTGTAGGTGCAGTTTCGCAAAAGAGATTTGATGAGGCCACCAAAACCATGGAAGCTTTCACAACAGCTTTAAAAGTTTCTGAACATAAGAGCACATTGGTACCACATGCACCATACAGTGTGTCTGCAGCTTTATTTAGTTTGCTTAACAATGCATCTGCAAATAAAACCATCAGCATACACAACCAGGAATGTGCAGCAGAAAATGAATTGTATTTAAATAAAAGTGGGGGCTTTTTAGACCTGTATTGCAATTTCGGTATTGACATTGAATCCTTTTCAGCCACGGGCAAAAGATCTTTAGAAAGCTGGCTGCCTTACTTTACCAAAAGCCAGAAGATTATAATGGTACACAATACTTTTACAAAAAAAGAGGATGTTGCTTTTGCCGCGAATAATAAGGGGAACAGCAATTTGTTTTACTGCATGTGCCCAAATGCAAATTTATATATAGAAAATACGCTGCCAGATGTTGAAATGATGCTGCAACAAACCTGCAACATTGTGTTGGGTACTGACAGTTACGCAAGCAATGAGCAATTAAATATTTTTGAAGAGGTAAAAACGATTTGCAGAAACTTTCCGACTATTTCGTTGGAAACTGTTTTGAAGTGGGCAACTATAAATGGCGCAAGAGCTTTAGAGATCGATAAAGTAGTTGGTACCTTTGAAGTGGGCAAAAAGCCAGGTGTAGTATTGCTCAGTGATGTCAGCAAAAGAATCATGTAAATATCGTACCATGTGCATAATTAGATAGGGTGGGGGAGTAGTTGCAATTAAATTTATCTGAGAAAAGCAACGGTAAATCAACTCTAGGTAAACGTAAGTTAAACGAAGGGAGCACGAAGGATTATAGCCTTATGTTACATTTATACATGAGTAACGGTAGTGGTTGATGGGTAGGCATAAAGTGTAGTATTAGTATTTAGAAAATGGTTAATAAACATTTAGATTGGGATTTTGCTAGAGCCTATTTGCTGGTTAATTGGCACAGTGTTAATTGCGGTTTGTAATATTTATACAGATTTAAAAATTATATTTCCGAAAGATTCTTTCGTCCAAAATTTTGATAGTTAATTGTGTTACGCCACTTTTTTATTTTCTGTAATAATCTTTTGCATATCGCCCAAACTTCCCTGAATAAATTGAAGCATAAGCATTAGAATTGTAGAAGCGAATTGGAACTGAATTACCTCTATTTCGGTATTGCTGTTTTCGTAGCTTCTCACTTCTTGCGAAAGTATGGTCAGCGTTCTTTCTTTGCCTTCTATTTTATAACTAAAAGCAGGATCTATTGGAACGGGTGTTGCCAAAAGATGAGCTTCTTTGGCTGTTGCAAAAATGGTTTCA
>JBBREY010000068.1:0-14373 GCA_038225275.1 Chitinophagales bacterium
GCAGTTGTGTGAATTAAGGAACATGATAACTGTATCGTACCTCATTATTAAAAGTGCTGAGCTTCGCAAAGAAAGTAGGGGGCTGCATTTTAATACGGATTACCCTAATAAGCAGGAAATTTTACAGAATACGATTTTATAAAGCTTGGTAAATCATATTAGTGATGCCAATTTAACACACTAACTTAACTTTGCGCTTTCAATAAAAAAGCATGTATTATATTATTTACGGAATTTTATACGTTGTATCGCTGCTCCCGTTTTTTATTTTATATGGTATAAGTGACGTTATTTTCTTTTTAGTGTACCATGTATTTTCTTACAGAAAAAAAATTGTTACTGATAATCTGACCATTGCATTTCCACAAAAATCAGCTGAAGAAGTAAACAACATTGCAAAACAGTTTTACAAAAACCTTGTTGATAATTTTATAGAAACGATAAAGCTTCTAAGTCTTTCAGAAGCATCATTTGTAAAAAGAGCATCTATAGATTTTACTGATGCAAAAAAGCTTGTTGATAAAGGGCTAAACATACAGTTTCATAGCGGCCACCAGATGAACTGGGAGTATGCAAGCCTAGCCATATCTCACTCTTTGACTATCCCTTGGGTAGCTATTTACCTGCGCATACAAGCCAAACCAATTGATAGGTTATTTTTAAAAATACGAAGTAAGTTTGGCGCAACGATGGTTGAAAAACACAATTATCAAACGAGAATGCCGCAATTAATGAAAAGCCAGTATGCGCTTGGTTTAATTGCAGACCAAAACCCCGGGCTTGTAAAACACAGCTTTTGGTTAAACTTTTTTGGTAAACCTGCACCTTTTTTAATGGGACCAGAAAAAGGTGCTATGCGTTATAAAACTGCAGTGGTTTTTGTGAACATGAAAAAGGTTAAGCGAGGGTATTATCATTTTAATTGTAAAGTGATAACTGAAGACGGTAGCCAATTCAATAACGGTGAGCTCACAAGAATGTACAGAGATTTTTTAGAAGAAGGTGTGATAAGCGACCCATCAAATTATTTGTGGAGTCACCGGAGATGGAAGCATGATTGGGATGCATCTTTTGCAAAGAAGTGGATAGATACTTCTGGATTTCCAGAATAGAAGCAAACGACTTGTAATTTTATTTTATTATTATCCTAACAATACCTTTGTCATCGCCCTGAAATAATTATGGTATTTTTACTGCATTCTATGAATTTAAGGATGCAGAAACTGTCTTTATAAAAACTCAGTTTCTTACAGAGGTCAATCTATGTATAAAGCAAAAAATTTTCTTTCAAAGCTTGTTTATAATAAGTTTTTCTGGCAATTCTTTCTGGCAATTTTTATGTTGCTAATGGCGATTTTTTTTATAAGGCAGCAACATTTGGAAGTTTTACAAATACAGAAACAAATTTCAAACTCAGTTGCATTATACATCGTTATTGGTATTGCACTTACACTTGTTTATATATTTGCTCAGGCGCAAATGTATATTTATAGTTTTAAGGCATTACACAAAAAAATAAGTTTAGTAACTGCATTAATACTTTTTTTAAAACGAAACTTAGTCAGTTTATTTTTACCTGCAGGTGGATTTACCTCACTTGCATTTTTTACAAATGAGCTGGAACATCAGGGCATATCCAAATCAAAAATTTACCTAGCATCAACACTGTTTGGGTTCTGCAGTATTTTATCAGTAGTGGTTGTTGCACTACCGGTATTAAGTGTTGCATTGCTCACTACCAAGCTTGGCCCGATTGAAATATTAAGTTTTATTTTTCTTTTATTAATCACATTTGGCCTTGCACTTTTCATTTATTCTATTTCAAAAAAAGGATGGGCGTATAAATATCTTGTAAAATTCAGACCATCGTTGGCTGCCATTTTAGAGGATATGCTGGAAGAAAAAATAAACAGAAGACAGTTTTGGAACACGCTCTTTGTTTCTATCTTTATTGAATTAATTGGCATAGCGCATTTGTACGTTTGCATGCTTGCATTAAATTACGAAGCAAGTTTGCCTGCTGCAATTATAGGATACATTGTGATGGTTATTTTACTAATTGCCTCTCCTTTTTTACGTGGCCTTGGTACTATTGAAGTTTCACTAACTTTTATTTTACAGCAGTTTGGTTTCCCCTTAGTAGCAGCAGCTTCCATTACATTATTGTTTAGGTTTTTTGAATTCTGGTTACCTCTGGCTGGAGGCATTATCAGTTTTATTACAAAAAAAAATAATTTGGTATTGAGGGTTTTACCTGCATTTATCATTTTATTATTAGGAGTAGTAAATGTATTGTCTGCTTTAACGCCGGCCATACCCGAGCGGCTCAGGTTTGTAAAAAGCTTTTTTCCAAAGCATGTGGTGGTTACCAGTAATTCATTGGTATTAATATCAGGACTAATACTAATTTTAATTAGTATTTTTTTATTACAGGGTTCTAAGAGGGCGTGGTATGTGGCTATTTCTCTAACTGTTTTCAGCATAGTTGCAAACCTGGTTAAAGCAATAGATTATGAAGAAGCCTTGCTTGCCTTTGTTGCTGCATCAACTTTATTTTATACAAGAGAAAATTACAAACTAAGGCCACAGCTAAAAATAATTAAAGTTGGCTATCCGGTTTTTCTATATGCCATTGTTGGATTACTAGCATATGGTGTGCTCGGTTTTTATTTTATGAAGAGGCGTCACTTTGGTATTGATTTTACGTTTTTAGAATCTGTAAAAGCTGTACTTAAAGTTATTTTCTTTATTGATGATAGAGCGCTTGTGCCACTAACAAAGTTTGGTAATAATTTTGAAAAGTCTATTTATATTATTAGTGGCTCCGTTATTCTTTTTATTATTTATAGTTTAATAAAGCCTTATTTTAACAAACCTTATAACAGCTCTAAAGATTTTACAGATGCTGAAAATATCCTGGAAAAATCAGGTTGCTCTGCACTGGATTATTTTAAAATTTACCCTGATAAATTTATTTTTTTTAACGAAGCCCGCAATGCATTTATAAGCTTTAAGGTTACCAAGCATTTTGTAATGGTACTTGAAGACCCTGTGGCGGAAAATACTAAAGATAAAATTGATATTATACAACTGTTTGAAGAGCGTTGTAATGAAAATGGATTTATTATCGCATATTATCGTGTGCCGGAAGAATCTTTACCAATGTATACAACATTAAAAAAGAAATATTTACCAATTGGCGAAGAGGCTGTATTGGATTTGAATATGTTTACAATGGACGGTGGTAAAATGAAAGCCACCCGCAGTGCTATTAACAGACTCACGGCAGAGGGATATATTTTTAAAGTGAATCTTCCTAACCAGAAAGAAGGATTTTTACAAAAGCTCGAAAAGGTTTCAGACAACTGGCTTAAAGATCTTAATCAGAACGAAGTTGCATTTACACAAGGTGTTTTTGATAAAAGCATTTTAAAAGAGCAAACCATTCTTACCATAGAAGATGGGGAAGAAAAAGTTTATGCATTTTTAAATTTAGTTAAGGATTATGCCCCCGGTGAAGCAACCTATGACTTAATAAGAAAAGAAAAAGATGCACCTAATGGTATACTTGATATGCTATTGGCCAAAACTTATATTTATCTTAAAGAAGAAGGCTATACGAGCGTAAATATGGGCTTAGCACCATTATCAGGAATTGAAGGCGTGAACCTAACCCAAAAAACAATTAAGTATGCTTATGAAAATTTAAAAGCATTCGCACAGTTTAAAGGTCTAAGAAAATACAAGGAAAAGTTTTTTCCTCAATGGAAAAAGAAATACTTGGTTTATAGTCACCATTATCATCTGTTGCAGGTACCACGTGCATTAAAACGAATTTCGGAAGGGAACTAATTACAGTGCTGTAAGTATGGTACTTGCAACTTTACTTACATCGTTGTTAAATTTATGCGAGCCAGGCAATAAAATTCTTCTGATATTTTTCTTTGAAGCAACAGCATTGTAAACAGTTTTATCACTTTCCTCGCCAAAAATAAACAATGCAGGTATGTTTATTTTATTCAACTCGGGTAAGGTTTCATAAGTGCCTTTGTTGTTTTCAATTCCTAATAAATCGGAAAATTTAACGGTGAAATCTGTCGCTATAGATGGCGAGAGGAATACAACGGACATCAATCGTGACTGAAGATTTTTAGGTAATCGGTTTGTTAAATAGATTGCTGCATCTGCACCAAACGAATAACCAACAACCGAGAAATCTTTTTTATGATATAGCGCTAAATAATAGCTGATTATTTCCCCTGCATCTTTTGCAAGTTGATCGGGCGTTTTTTGTTTCCAAAAATATTTGCGTGAGTTAAAGCGAATAATTGTGTAGCCTTTACCTGCAAGGTTTGCACAAAGGTCTTCAGTAAAATTATTAATGCCCCCATCTCCCGAAAAATAAAAAACCAATCTTTTATTTCCTGTTGCATTTATTATTGAAAGTGGAAAGCGATCTTCCATACTTTGTGCAATGCTATTTAAAGACATCAATGCTATAAAGATGGAAATTAAAAATGGTTTCATCGGCTGTGTATGTGCAGTAGGCAAGTTAGAGTTAAATATTTTTAAAATTAAAACCCAGCATAGCTGAAATACCGTGGGGATTAATATCTAGCGAATTAAAACTCATTTTGTAACCTTTTATACCTAAACCTGTAACAAGATTTATCTTTTTGCTTATGGGAAAGCGCAGGCCACCACCTATATATGCAAATACACCTTTTTCTTTCACCCTTGTTTTAATAGTCGGAGCATCATCGGAAGCCTGGTCATAGCTATTAAACGAAATTCCTAAAGAACTTTCTGTAAATAAATCAAACCTACCTGCTTTATAAAAATGATATTTTACATTACCATAAAGTGGAAAGAATTTTAATTTATACAATACAAAACCATTGTCGTGATGAATGGAAGTAAAAGCAGCCTCGGCACCTAATCCGGCTTCGTATCTTTTGTTTACCATTTTGCTTACAGTGAATGAGCCTGAATAAAAGAAGTTGCCATGGGTAGATCTCATACATTCAAACACCGGAGTAAACATTAGCGGCTTTATGGCTACTGTTTTTTTTTGTGCATTTATTTTACCAGTAAAATAAAAAAAGCAAAAGAATAGTAAACAGAATCTAAACATCAGTAGTTAATTCGTTAGATAAATTTGGTGGCCTTGCCAAGAATCGAACTTGGATCTGGAGCTTCGGAAACTCTTATACTATCCATTGTACTACAAAGCCATTTTTAAATAATTCCGCAAAATTATCTAACTATTTCTATTGAAACTCATTTTCCAAAATTTACAATATTGGTTCCAAATATTTTTACGGCGATAGCGAGTAAAATAACACCAAAAAACTTTCGTACAACCAACAATCCATTCGGCCCAAGTGCACGTTCTATCCACTTTAATGAACCAAGTACTAAAAATATTATTATGCAGTTTACAAGTATCCCCAGCAAAATATTTATATCGCCATAGTTTGCTTTTAAAGACATAATGGTTGTTAGTGTACCGCTTCCGGCAATCAACGGAAAGGCAATTGGAACCACACTACCCGTTTTATCATTGTTCTCTGCTTTAAAAAAATCGAGCCCAAGCACCATTTCCAAAGCGATAATAAATATGACGATGCTGCCTGCCACGGCAAATGACTTCACATCAAGCCCCATTAGGTTCAAAAACTGTTTGCCGATAAATAAAAACAAAATCATTAGCGAACCCGATGCAAATGTTGCCTGCGTGTTGTTTATTTTGCCACCCATTTTTGCTTTCAGCGAAATGAGTACTGGCGCATTGCCCAACATATCTATCACTGCAAAAAGTGTAAATGTTACAGTGATTATTTCTCTGATAAGTATATGCCCAAAATCTAACATACAAGTCGGCTTTTTGCAAATATAGAGGGTTAATGTACCATCATTGTTATCCGGCAGTTATTTAAAGATAGATAAATAGCGAGACCGTCCTAAAATAGCAACAGAATTACCGAGAAGAAATAACCAAGAATAATAATCTTCAAATAATAATCTTATTTGATTAAAATTTTACCGAAACTCCGGCTGTAAAAGTCTGTAATACACTCGGGTTAAAAAAGCGGTTTCCTTCTGCATTGAGGTCGTTACCAAGGCTGTAATTTTTGTTAAAGCTATGCATCATACTTACAAATATATTGGTCTTTGCCTTTTTTAATAATTGCTCAGTCCCAACTTTTACAAACAATAAATTATACGCTTTTGCATAAAAACTGTTGGCATCATTTAGCGGAATTTTATCAGTAAAAGTATAAGTAAAGTTGGCGTAAAATGCAGCAGTGGTAACCACATCAGCCATTATAGAGAAGGTGAGCGGAGTGTTACCTGTGAGCTTGTTTCCATCAAAAACAAGTGTGCCACGTTTATAATCTTTAAAAGTTGCTTTTACAATATTGCCGGTAGTTTGTAATTGTATTGACTTTACAAATCCCACTGTCTTTTTTATTGGATAAGTATTTAATGAATATTCAATACCACGCTGTGTGGTGTTGCCTGTATTTACAAAAAAGTCTGCACCGCTCACATCTTTGCGTACAACAATAGTATTCTTCAGGTCAGTTTTATAAATGGCTATTTCTGCAAACAATAAGTTTTTTACCAATGTTATTTTTGCGCCTGCTTCATAGCTTGTGCTCGCTTCAGCTTTTAAATCTTTATTAAATGTGCCGTTACTGGCATGTATTTCATCAATAGTTGGGGGAGAATAGCCTTTACTGTAAGCCGCATATACTGTGCCTATTCGTAATTTTCTTTGTAACGCAATGCGTGGTATAAATTGGGGTGTAAAGCCTGAATTCGATGGTGTTTCGGCGGGATAAAGTCTGTTAAAGCCATATCTAAAAAAGTTGTAACTCAATCCGGCTGTGAAGCTGTAATGTGTTGCAAACTTATAGCCCGCTTGCATAAAAATATTTACTTGATTAACTTTTATTTCATCGTGGTATTGTACAGTGTCTTTAACGCCGAACCTATTGCCGTGGGTAGCAGTATTTATAAAACTGTGCTGCAACTCTGTCCCTATAACAGCTGATAATTTGTCTTTTTCAAAATTGAAACTTGTTCTTGCTCCCGCACCTCTTTCATATTTCTTTTCATAATTTCTGATGGCAGGGTTTTTAAAATCGGTATAACTAAAGTATGTACCCGTAGTATTTTTCCAGTATTTATTAATAGTTATTACATGGGTAACTGATGCATATATAGTACTTAAATACAATGCAGCTTTTTGTGCAACAGCACTTTTAAACAATGCGGTTGCCGGCCTTGCCTGTGTTGGGTTGGCAGTAACTTGTGCTTCTGTTAAACCACCTGGGGTTTGGTAAAATAAATTACTGTAATAAGCAGTAGCAGTAAGGTTCCGTTTTTCATTAAGCCGGTACGAACCTGTGTATCCCGCCACATCTCTTCTCATGGCAGATTGCTCCCGGTATCCATCAGTCTGCTGATGCGCAATGGTAAAGGCATGGCTTGCTTTTTTCGTAGAAGAGTGGTTTGTTGCACTTGCAGTAAACAACCCGTAACTACCGCCTGTTATTTGTATGGAAGTACTGGGTTGCTCAATGGCATCATTCCGCATTAATACCACTCCGCCGGTACCTGCACCATACATACTCCCGCCTGGTCCTTTAATAATTTGTACGTTGCTAATTAATGCAGGTGCCAGCTCGTTAAAATAAGTGTTGCCACTTGCATCCGTTATGGGCAAGTCATTTAAATACATTTTTACGTTTCGCACGCCAAAGGTTGATCGTAGTAAGTTGCCTCTAATATTGAGGCGATAACTGCCGGGACTGCGTTCATCCATTTTTACGCCTGGCACGGTATTAAATGCTGTTGTAAATGATTGTTGGTCGTATTTATTTAAGATGTTTTTATTTATGATTGTAACAGCTGCCGCTGCATTTGTAACAGTGCTGTTTCTGCCAAACACGGTAACTGTTTCTTCATCTATTATTTTTGCTTTGCTTGTGAGTGTTATTATTTGATAAATGTCCTTTACAACAAGAACACTTTTTGTAACATAATCCGCTGCAGTCAATACAATATGAAATGAATCTTTTGCCTGCTCAAATGCCAGATTTCCTGCAGCATCCGTTGTGCCCAATATTTCGTTTTTCTCATTGCTTACAACTATACGTTGTATGGCTACACCGCTTTCACTTAACACTTTTATGGAAAAATTCTGCTGGCAATAACCGCTGGTAGCTAACAGCATCATGCTCAATAAACCCACTATCTTATTCAATTTCATTTTTCTCAAATTAATTATTAAACCAACTCTCCGTCGTTTAAAAAATCAGTTCACTTTATAAATTCCTTATCTTCAAATTATGAGCAAATCTAAATTAAACCTTTTCGATTTTACCATGATCATGGTAAGCCTTGTTATAGGTATGGGAATTTTTCGTACACCCGCAAATGTTGCAGCCACATCTCCCTCATCATTGCTGTTTTTTTCAATATGGATAACGGGTGGCATTATTGCTATTTGTGGCGCTCTTACTTATGCAGAAATTGGCAGCAGGTTTCCGGTTACAGGTGGTTATTACCGTATTTTTTCTTATGCCTATCATCCTTCTATAGCCTTTGCTGTTAACTGTATTATTTTAATTTCCAATGCGGCCTCACTTGCGGGTGTTGCCCTAATTGGTGCCGAGTACATTATTAAAGTGGTAATGCCCGATGCAGTGAATGCGCAGCAGGTACAAATCATCATCGCCATAACATCTATCGTTATCTTTTATGGCGTAAACCTGGCCGGTTTAAAAATGAGCGCACGTACACAAAATGTGTTGACTATGATTAAAATTGGGCTTGTACTGTTACTCATATTACCGATATTTTTTTATTCGGGACCGGATGAGATCAGTGTTGTATCTAACACAATATCCAGCCCGTTGTTGAGGGAATATGTAAAAGCATTTGGGTTAGGCTTAGTGGCTGTAAGCTTTACGTATGGCGGTTATCAGCAGTCCATCAATTTTGGTGAAGAGGTAAACAATCCTGCTAAGAATATTCCACGAGGTATTATTGCCGGCCTGCTTATCATCATCATTTTATACCTATCCGTAAATTATGCTTACTACAAAGTAATTGGTTTTAATACGCTCAAAACATCTACCAATATTGCAGCAATTATGGCGGGGCATTTGTTCGGTGCAGCTGCAGGTAAGATTCTTTCTGTTCTGCTTTTTTTAAGCGTACTTGCTTATGTTAATGTATTGCTAATGGCCAACCCGCGGGTTATGCAGGCAATGAGTGAAGAAGGAATGTTGCCAAAAGCTTTTGGCAGAAGGCGCATAAGCACCAATGTACTTTTTACGTCGCTTAGCGTGTTTGCCAGCCTTTGCGTGCTCATCGTTTTTTGGGCAAAAACATTTGATGAGATATTGAGTTTTACAATATTTTTAGACTGTTTTGGAATGATATTATCTGCTGCAACTATTTTTAAGTTGAGAAGAGAAACTGCCCATTTAGATGGCACCGGTATATATAAAATGAAACTGTTTCCGCTGATGCCATTAGTTTTTATGGCTGCTTATACGTTTGTATTTATTGTAATTTTTATGGATAAGCCGTGGACCGGTTTAACAGGCTTAGCAATTCTTGCAGCGTTTGCAGGATTGTATTTTTTAGTTGATATGTTGAAAAAAAGAAAGATAATTTCTTAATAGAATTTCAAATAAAGAAATATGGATGTCTCTTACATTATAAATGAACTGGGCGAAGAAAGAGAAAACTATTTCAACGCAGTTGCGCCACCCATTATACAAACAAGCAATTTTGTATTTAATACCGTTGATGAGATGCGCAATGCTTTGCAAGATGAGTACTGCACTTATCTGTACAGCCGCGGCAAAAACCCAACTGTCGATATATTGGCAAAAAAACTTGCTGCATTGGATGCTGCAGAAGATTGCCTTGTGTTTAACAGCGGTGCAGCAGCCATATTTGCATCGGTATTGGCTAACGTGAAAACAGGCGATCACATTATTAGCGTAAGAGAACCATACAGCTGGGCAAATAGAATGTTTACTGAAATACTACCCAAATTTGGTGTAACCACCACTTTTGTAGATGGTACAGATATAAATAATTTTGAAGCTGCTAAAAAAAATGCAACCACTCTTATTTACTTGGAAAGTCCGAATAGTTGGTCTTACGCCTTGCAGGATTTAAAAGCTGTAGCGGCTTTTGCAAAACAATACAATATTATAACTATTTGCGATAATAGTTATTGCACACCGCTTTATCAGCAACCAATTGCACTCGGTATTGATCTTTCTCTGCAATCCGCCACCAAATACATCAGTGGGCACAGCGACACTATTGCGGGTGTGCTAAGTGGTAGCAGTAAAATGATAGAGCGTATTTTTAAAAGCGAGTACAACAATATTGGAAGTGGTATTCAGCCTTTTAATGCATGGTTGCTTTTACGTGGTTTGCGCACACTGCCCCTTAGGCTTGAAAAAATTATGGCCACCACACAAACCATCATCAACTATTTTAAAACAAACAACAAAGTAGAAGAAGTAATTTTTCCATTTGATGACGCCTTTCCACAGCTTGAACTAGCTCACCAACAAATGAGTGGTGCTTGTGGTTTGCTCACAATTGTATTAAAAGATATTGATTTGCCAGGTATTGAAAAGTTTTGCCATACGCTGAAACATTTTAAGATGGCAGTTAGTTGGGGCGGTCACGAAAGTTTGGTTATTCCACGCTGTGTAGGTATTAAAATTTCAGCCTTTAACAACCAGCTAAAAGAACACAGGATGCTGCGCTTTTACATCGGTTTAGAATCCGCAGAATACCTAATCAATGACTTAGAAGGTGCATTTGCTACAATACCTTAGTAGTTCTCCTATAGCATATAATATTTTTTCGGAATACACTTCTTCAAAAAAATAGCAAATATGCTATTGTATGTAAAATTTTGCTGTATTATTTTTAACATCCTGAAAACTTTAAAAACCAACAGCTATGAAGAACACATCAATGAAGCACTTTTCTTTAAGTGTTATTACAAAATCTTTCAGCAGATTATTTAGAGGGATTTTTTTTACAACGAGCAACCAAGACTTTAAAAGACTAAAAAACTTTATTTGCTAATTAATCTTAAGATTACAATTTGGCTTAGCATTTTAAAGCGCTTGTCCGGCAATTCAATTTCTTCTATCCCTTGTGATGGTTTATCATGCAAACAAGGCGCATTTAAACGACTCATTTTCCGCTTATAAAAATACTTCCGTATTTGTTCTTACAAAAGATATTTTTGTACATGCGTCGTTTGTTAATAATAGTAATTTTTATAAGTCTAAGCACTGTTTCGTTTGCCCAGCAAAAGTGGAACTTGCAATCCATTGTTGATTATGCAATGGCAAATAACATAAATGTAAAGCTGCAGGATGTGCAGGCGAGAATAGCCGCACTCAACCTAAAGCAAAGCAAACTTTCTCAGTATCCAAATGCAAATTTCAGTACCAATACATCGGTAAATTCCGGTAGCAATCAAGATCCTACCACCTTTAGCCGCATAACCCAAACCTATCTTGCGGCGGGTCTTCAATTACAGTCCAGTGCGGAGCTCTTTAACTTTTATAGCAAGAGAAATACCATTGCTGCAAATAATTTTGAAGCACAAGCTGCGAACGCTTCTACCGATAAAATAAAAAATGATATTGCGCTCTCTGCTGCCAATGCTTACCTGCAAATTCTTTTAAGCAAAGAGCAGGAAAATATTGCACTCGTGCAAATACAACAAACACAATCTCAGTTGGGTATTACCAGAAAGCAGGTAGATGCAGGTGCACTCCCTGAATTAAATGCCTCTCAGTTAGAAGCACAGCTTGCGGCAGATAGTGTAAATTTTATAAATGCAAAGGGCAATACAACGCTTAATATTCTATCTCTTAAAAATTTAATGAACATAGATCCTGCTGCAACTTTTGATGTAGATGTGCCACCCATCGATAAAATTCCGCTAGAACCTATTGCCAGTTTGTTACCCGATTATGTGTTTGATATTGCCTTAAAAAACTTACCGCAGCAAAGGGTAAATGAGCTTCGGCTTAAGGCGGCAGAAAAAAATGAAGCTGCTGCTAAAGGTGCTATGTATCCCACGCTTAGTGCGTTTGGTAGCCTTGGTAGCAATTATAACAATAAATCACGCAGTATTACAGGTTTTAACCAAACAACAACCGTAATTCCGGTTGGTACTGTCAAAGTAAATGGAACAGATTATACTGTTACTTCTCCGTTTACAAACTTTAGTCCTATCTCATCAAAAAGCGGATTTACAAATCAACTGTCAGATAATTTTAGGCAGGCAATTGGTTTAAGTTTAAATGTTCCAATACTCAATGGGGGTTCGTTGCGTAGTAATTACGACCGAAGCAAACTAAATATTAATACCATTCAGTTACAAAAAGAACAGGATAATTTAAAGCTGAAGCAGGATATATACCAGGCTTACAATGCAGCCTTAATTGCGCTTGAAAAATACAACGCAGGCAAAAAAACATTGGCTATTAACGAGCTCAACCTAAACTATGCAACAAAGCGTTTTAATGTTGGTATGCTAGGTACGTTTGACTTAATAACTACACAAAATAATTTATTACGTGCTAAACTGGAACTTGCACAGAACCAGTTTGATTATGTATTTAAAATGAAAGTGCTTGAGTTTTACAAAGGCATGGGGCTAAAATTATAGATGTTAGATACAAGCTGTTATACACTCATTAGCAGAAAAAAGACAAAAATTAAAGACAAAAGATAAAACATCAACACAAAATTTATACTTTTTGATATTGAGTACTAGAATTCATGATACATAACTCAAGACCCATAACTAAAACTTATTACTTAAAACGATTATTTCAAAATTAACATCTCAATACTCAATACTGTATTATGAATAAAACAACAAAATGGATATTAGCAGGCGTGGCACTTTTATTAGTGGTGCTTATTGTACTGGCTAAGGTTGGCGTTTTTGGTAAGAACGAAGGCACAAAAGTAACGGCTGAAAAAGCAGCTGTTCGCAACATCATAGAAGTGGTGAATGCAAGCGGCAAAATATATCCCGAGATAGAAGTAAAGGTAAGTCCGGATATAAGCGGGGAAATTACAGAGCTTACCGTTGCCGAAGGTGATACGGTTAAAAAGGGACAGTTGCTCGCAAGAATTTATGCGGATGTATACAATATCCAGCGCAGCCAGGCAGCTAATGGTGTGGCCCAAAGCCAGGCACAGGTAAATATTTCTCAGGCACAGGTGAGCAACTCTCAGGCGGCATTAGATGCTTTAAAAGCTCAGCAGGAGCAGGCTGAAAGAACTTACAATATGCAAAAAAGACTTTTTGATGAGAAGGTGATAAGTGCGAGCGAATTTAATGTGGCAGATGCTAATTTTAAAACTGCCAAAGCAAATTACAATGCTGCAATGCAGGGCATACGGGGTGGACAGGCAAGTGTGCAAAGCGCCCGGGCTGGTGTGCAAAGCGCAAGGGATAACCTTGCAAAGGCAAATACAGATCTTGGCAGAACTGCAATTGTAGCACCTATGGATGGGGTGGTAAGTTTATTAAATGTAAAAAAGGGTGAAAAGGTAGCAGGTAATAGTTTTAATGTAGGTACAGAAATGTTGCGCATTGCAGATATGGATAAGATTGAAATAAGAGTTGATGTGGGCGAAAACGATGTACCAAAAGTAAAATTGGGCGACAGTGCATTGGTAAGTGTAGATGCTTACAGTGAAAGAAAGTTCAAAGGCATTGTAACACAAATAGCAAGCAGCAACAATGGTGCAGCAAGCAATGCTTTAAGCGCAGCCACAACAGATGTTACTCAATATAAAGTCTACATACGAATATTGAAAGACAGTTATCAGGATCTGTTGGGCAAAGGCTCATTTCCCTTTAGGCCCGGTATGAGTGCAAGCGCAGATATACAAACTAAAACCCAACCCAATGTAATAACCGTCCCTATAAACGCTGTTACCACCAGAGATAAAAATGACAGTTTGGGCACAGATAAAAAGAAGGTTGCGTCAACTGATAATATAGTAGAAAAAAGCTCAACTGAAGATGATATTTTAGTGGTTGTATTTGTAAAAGGAGCTGACAATAAAGTTACCCGGGTACCTGTAAAAACCGGCATACAGGATATTAATTATATTGAAATAACAAGGGGGCTGAAGGCTGGAGACGAAGTTGTGACAGGTCCTTATGATGTAGTGAGTAAAACATTAAAAAAGGGCACGAAGGTAAAAGTGGTAGATAAGAAAGAACTTTTCGAAAAGAGTAAATAAATAACAATAGCTTAATAGTAAAAATGAGTG
>JBBREY010000069.1:0-14362 GCA_038225275.1 Chitinophagales bacterium
TACACTCCAAAAGAACAATACCTGTACAATACCGATCAGTTAATGGACCAGATTTGTATGACACTTGGCGGTCGTGCTGCTGAAGATATTTTCTTTGGAAAAATAAGTACAGGTGCCAGCAACGATTTACAGCAAATCACCAAAATCGCATACAGCATGGTTACCATGTATGGTATGAATGATAAGGTAGGGAATGTAAGCTATTATGATCCTTCACAGGAAAATATGTTTACAAAACCTTACAGTGAAGAAACAGGCAAAATGATTGATACTGAAGTTAGAGCGCTCATTGAAAGTGCTTATGTTAAAACAAAAGAACTGTTATCAGAAAAGAAGGGAGATGTTGAATTGTTGGCAAAAGAACTTTTAGTAAAAGAAGTTTTATTTAAAAGTGATGTAGAAACATTGATTGGTAAAAGACCTTTTGAAGAGAAAAAATTATTGGATATTGAGCCAGAAAGCATAGTTACTGAAGAACCAGTTTCTGTTTTTCCGGAAGAGTTAAAAAATCCACCTGCAATTTAAAAATTAGTAATGGCAACTTCTTTAGCAAAAGAAAACATACTTAAACGTATTCGGGAGGCACTGGTTAATCCAGTGCCTTTGCCTTTTCCCCAAAGTGAAGGTGCAAATAGTGTATACGTACAAAGCACCGAAGAGCCCGTTGTTGTTTTTGCGGAAGAATTTACAAAGCTGCAAGGAAAATTTGCATTTTGTACAGATGAAGTTGATTTTAATTTACAGTTAAAGCAACTAATTCATCAAAGAAACTGGAGTAAGGTTTATTGCGTTGAAGTTTTATTGCAGCAAAAACTACAATCAATAGACATTGATAATTACAGTGATCTACCGTCATGCGATGTAGGTGTAACTTCCTGCGAATATTTAGTAGCACGAACTGGTACAATCGTTATGAGTACTGCTCAGCAGAGCGGTCGTACAGCAAGCGTATATGCACCTGTACACATTTGTGTTGCATACACAAACCAACTGGTTAACGATGTAAAAGATGCACTCCAGTCAATGAAAGAAAAATATGCAGGTCATTTTCCTTCTTTTATAACATTCGCAAGTGGTCCAAGCCGCACCGCCGATATAGAGAAAACGCTCGTTACAGGTGTACATGGCCCCAAAGAAGTATTTTGTTTTTTAATAGACTGTATTTAAAACGACATCATGAATATAACATCATATAAAATTTTTGTCTACGGTTCGCTTCGCAGTGGTTTTAGAAACACAGCATACGAATATTTAACCAGGTACTTTAAATATAGCGGTGAAGCCTTGGTTAAAGGAAAATTTTTTGATGCGGGTTCCTACCCTGTTGCGCTCCCTACGGAAGATGAGCATTTTATATTAGGGGAATTATATACTATGAACAGTGAAGATGAATTTTCGTGGGCTTTTGAACAACTCGATGATTACGAAGGCTTGCATGTAGAGGCCGGAGAAATTGCATTGTATAATAGAAGCCTGGTTGAAGTTTATCAAAATGGCGAAACGCAGACTGCATGGATTTATTGGTATAATAAAAGTATAGATGGCATGCCCGAAATAGAAACAGGCGATGTAATGCGCTATCTTCAACAAAAGAACCAACCGTAATATTGTGAATGGCAGCTGCAAAAAATATATATTTTCTTTCTGATTTTCACCTAGGTGCACCCAATGCTGCGGAAAGTCTTTTGCGTGAAAAAAAAATATTACGCTTTTTAGATGAGATAAAATTGCAGGCTGAAGCCATATTTATTGTTGGTGACCTCTTCGATTTTTGGTTTGAATACAAAAAAGTAGTACCAAAAGGATATGTTAGGATATTAGGTAAAATAGCTGAACTTACTGATGCAGGTATTGCAGTTCATTTTTTTGTGGGAAACCACGATATGTGGATGAAAGATTATTTTCAAAAAGAACTTAACACAGCCGTTTATTTTGAGCCCGCGGAATTCATTTTTTCAGAAAAAAAGTTTTTAATAGGCCATGGCGATGGATTAGGACCTGGTGACAAAGGTTATAAGTTTATTAAAAAGATATTCAGAAACAGTTTTAGTCAATTAATTTTCGGTGCTTTACCTCCTAGTTTTGGTATAGGTTTGGCTGATTATTTTAGTAGAAAAAGCCGGGCGAAAACAGGGAAAACAGATGAGGTTTTTTTAGGTGAAGACACAGAATGGCTCGTAATTTATTCTAAAAATATTCTACAGCAAAAACACTACGATTATTTTATTTTTGGACATCGGCATTTGCCACTCGATATTTCTTTAAATGAAAAAAGCAGGTATATTAATCTTGGCGATTGGATTAAATATTTTAGCTATGCGGTTTTTGATGGCGATACATTAACGCTTGAATATTATAAAAAATAAATGTGCTCAAAACAAAAATCACATCTTTAATATTGTTATCAATTGCGCTTTGCTTTACAACAGCGGCGCAGAACATTTCTATCCAAGATTCTACAAATGTGCAGGGCACAAATACAGACAGCACTTTTAAATTTTTAAAAAACATACCGGGCGCCTATAGTTATTTAGATGTTGATGTGCTTGGGAATATCTACTTGATTACCGAAAAAAATCAATTAAAAAAAATTAGGCCAAATGGTGACTCACTCGCTGTTTTCAACGATGTTAAAAAGTTCGGAAATCCTACATTATTAGATGTAAGTAACCCACTGAAAGTATTACTCTATTATAAAAACTTTTCAACGGTGGTGATGTTGGATAGGTTTCTTGCAGTGAGAAATACCATCAACTTTAGGAACCAAAATATATTCAAGGTAAAAACACTTGCAAACTCTTACGACAATAATGTGTGGATATTTGACGAACAAAATGTTTCTCTAAAAAAAATAAATGACGAAGGCGCTGTTATAAGCGAAACATTAGATCTTAGGCAGTTGTTCGATTCAGTTCCATCACCAACTCAAATAATCGACAAAAATAATTTTGTCTACTTATACGACGAAAACAAGGGCTTTTATATTTTCGATTATTATGGTTCTTTTAAAAACAATTTGCCCTTTTTAAATTGGAAGCACATTACAGTGTATGGTAATAAATTAATGGGATTTGTAGGAGATACTTTTTACAGCTACGAAATAAATTCGTTCAACTTAAAAAGTTATAAACTACCGCCGTTTTTTAAAGATTATATTGATATAAAAACAATGAATGGTAAAATATATCTACTAAAAAAAGAGGTTGTCGAGATATATGATTTGCGCTAATTTAAACTTTACAGATGGAGTTTTTAGATAAGTTAATACTGGATAATACGATACGCAGTTACCTTGTAATTTTTATACTGATTGCAGTTACACTCCTTTTTAAAAAATTGCTGTCACACAAAATTGCAACCCTCCTATTTTTAATAATAAATAAGCAATGGAAAACGCTTAAAAAAACAGATTTTATTTCTTTAACTATAAAACCATTAGGCTGGTTATTGGTCATTATGGTGGCAGATTTCTCCATAGAAAAGCTCAATTATCCGGCTGCTTGGAATTACAAATTACACGGCATTTTACTCAATGATATTTTAGAAAAAATTGGCAATTCTGCTATCATAATAGCATTGTTTTATTTTTTAATCAGTCTCATAAATTTTATATCCCTTTTACTAGAGCAACAGGCGTTAAACAATGCCGATAAAAGCCATGGGCAGATAGTAATATTTTTTAGAGACCTGTTGAAAGTCTTTATTGCTATAATAGGATTTCTCTTTGTTTTAAGAGCTGCTTTTAATCAAAATATTGGTACACTACTTACAGGCTTAAGCATTGTTGGTGCTGCACTCGCCCTTGCTGCAAAAGAAAGTATTGAAAACCTTATTGCATCGTTTATTATCTTTTTTGACAAACCTTTCTTTACCGGCGATACCTTAAAAGTAAACAACGTATCAGGTACAGTGGAGCGAATTGGCTTGAGAAGCACCCGCATTCGCACACTTGAAAAAACACTTGTTACTGTACCCAATAAGCAGATGGTTGACAGTGTTGTTGATAATTTGAGTATGCGAAATCAACGGCGAGCAGAAATAAAACTTGTATTGTCAGATAAGACCAAAAGAGACGAAGTGGAAAAGATGATGGCGGCAATTAAGGCGAGTATTGCAGCATTAGAAGATGATATTTTAACGACCAATGTATTTGTAACGGACTTTAGCAAAGATGGTATTACTATTACAATAGAATATTATACACAACCTTTTACAATGGCAGAATACAACAGCACCAAACAAACAATCAATTTAAAATTGATGGATCTAATGTCAGCGCATCAGATAAATATGTCTTCAACCCAAAGCAACATCACCATTGTGAATCCCGAAGGAGATGCGACTGCACCTAAGCAGCAGCCAATCATATAATCTCAAAAAAATTTAAAGACTTTTTAAAAGCTGCGCTAGTTCTGTATCCCATTTTCCTGTTTTGCCATACTCAACAACACGCCCAACTTCTTTGCCATCTTTCATTACAATTATGGTAGGTACGTTTATTATCTTAAAAGCATCGGCAATGTTGCCAAGCGTTTTTTTATTCCTATCAACAGCAAAAAGGCTAATGTTGCTTTCTGAAAGCCCGCTCTGCTCCTGTAGTTTAAAAAACTTTGGCAAAATAAATTGTGTGTCTTCGCACCATGTGCCACCAAACACTACATATTGTACTTTGTCTTTTGCATTTGCCATAGCGTTGGTAATGCTTGTATCTATTTTATAACTAGTCTGGTTGCCACTATACCAATTTGTAAAAGCCGCATTAGTAGCAATGTCACTTTTTTGTATAATACCATTTAGTATCGTTACTTTTTCATTGTCTATAGTAGTCGTAAAAGGCGCTTGTGCATTTGCAGATAAAAATCCTACTGCAACAAATGAAAGCATCAATAATTTTTTCATGTATAATATTTGAGCAAAAATAGAAGTAAATGAATGTAATAAAAACACAAAATTGTAACTACAAGTTCACCATTTAAGATACCTTTTCTCTGGTATCCAAAATGGTCACAAACAAAGTTGTTACATCTCGGTCCAATACTTTTGCTTAAACATAAAAGAGATAGCGCAAACTTTACAAACTCAACTTTAAATCAAGTAAGAAAAGCTTTGTGCGCTGCAATTCTTCAATTACCTCAAATACTTCGTCAGCTTTTTTATTCTTTTTTAAAAATTCATTGGCTCCCTCAATAGTATATTTCTTTTCACGCAGCAAATGGTGAATTAATTTTAAATTTTTTACATCTTCTGGGCGAAAATGTCTGTCGCCTTTCCCGTTTAGCTTTGGTTTTAAAATATCAAATTCTTTTTCCCAAAACCGGATCAGCGAAATATTTACTTTAAACATTTCTGCTACTTTTCCTATGCTGTAATATTTTTTTTGAAACAAAATTTCATCCTCCGGCACATCAATCAAATCAGCAGTAATGTAAACCTCGGTAATTTTTCGCCTGCCTCGCTTAGGTTGCTTTGGCAACGCCTCTTCTTCTTTTTTGTTTACTTCATAAATCGCTCCGGTTTCTACGGCATCTTCTTTTAATACAGACAGGTCCTCATTAGGGTCCACAACAGGCAGCATTTTTACAGGAACTTCTTGCAGAGGTTCTTCATCAAAGTCAAATAAAGATGTTTGTTTGTGAGACATAGCGTAATTTAATCAAAACTCTTGGCACTGCCTGTAGAGGCAATTTTTAATAAACGGTCAAACTCCTCTGCATTTAAATCATTGTAAAAAAAGTAAACAGGGTCTACAGGGTTTCCATTAACGTGTACTTCATAGTGGCAATGCGGCCCTGTACTCGCCCCTGTGTTACCGACCCAACCAATAATTTCTCCTCTTTTCACTTTTTGCCCTTGTCTTGCCTTTATTCTAACCATGTGCATGTATTCGGTTTCGTAACCATAGCCATGGTTTATTATTACATGGTTACCGGTACCCGTTCCCATCCCTGCTGTGGTAACCTGTCCATCGCCTGTAGCGTAAATGGGTGTGCCTTGGGGTGCTGTAAAATCAAGCCCATTGTGCATTTTAGCAATACCATAAATAGGGTGTATCCGCATACCAAAACCACTGGCTATACGAGTGAGTTGTTTGTTGCTAACTGGTTGTATGGCAGGAATACTCGCTAATTTAACATCCTGATTTTTTATCAGGTTTTCAATACCATTGTAACTCGTAGTTTGGTACGTTATTCTTGCATCTAAATTGTTTAACTGTGCAGCAATATCCTTCCCAATTACATCATCACTCATAACAGTTACCTTGTCAAATTCTTTTTGCTTTTCAATTAGTTTAGCACGTGCACTGTCAGGCAAAGGATTTTGCTCAAAAATTGACCTGTACACTTCATTGTCTCTTTTTTCGAGTATAGTCAACTTCTCCTGTAACGTGTACACTTTAGAGTTTAGCAACTTATAATTATCCCTCAAAATTTCGTATTTGCGGTTCGCCTGCAACTCTGTAGGCTTTGGTATAAAACGATTGTACAAATAAATAACGATGGCAGAACTTACCACTAAGGCAGATATCAATCCAAAAAAACGAAGCAATTTCACCCTCAAGGGCGTTACGAGTTTTTCGTAGCGAAGTGTATGTGTATTATAAAAATATTTTACTTTTTTCATTAATTACCACAAATGATTTTGGTACCTCGCTCCTAACTTTTCTCTTTAAGTGACGAAAGTGTGAGATGATTTCGAAACTTTTTTTTATTCTTTATTCACTTCATCCAAGCCGTTCTCCAAAAAAGTAACTGCAAGATTGCAGTAAATCACTGCAACTCAAAATTCAGCACCCGTTACTATCAATTCATAACCCACAACCGTTACAATGTAACACGCAATGTCTAACTTCTAATTATTAACCTAAACAACTATTTTTGCCAGATTACAAATATAACTCCATAATTAACAAAAAGTAACTCATACAAATTCAGCATCATGACGGCTTTAGAGATCAGGCAACAGTTTTTAGATTTTTTTAAAAGTAAACAACATACCATTGTGGCGTCTGCTCCCATCGTTGTAAAGAATGATCCAACATTGTTGTTTAGACACGCCGGCATGAACCAGTTTAAAGATTATTTTCTTGGCAACCAGGTACCTCCATATACCCGTGCAGCAGATACCCAAAAATGTTTGAGGGTTAGTGGCAAGCACAACGATTTGGAGGAAGTAGGCGTAGATACTTACCACCATACCATGTTTGAAATGTTGGGCAACTGGAGCTTTGGCGATTATTTTAAAGCTGAAGCAATTGCATGGAGCTGGGAGTTACTGACAGAAGTTTATAAAATTCCAAAAGAAAATTTATACGTTACTGTTTTTGAAGGAGATGAGAAAGAAGGCTTACCTAAAGATGAAGAAGCATTGAACGAATGGAAGAAATATGTGGCAGAAGACCATATTTTATTAGGTAACAAGAAAGATAATTTTTGGGAAATGGGCGACACCGGCCCTTGCGGTCCCTGCACAGAAATACATGCTGATACAAGGTCTGCAGAAGAAAAATCTAATGTGAACGGTGCAAACCTGGTAAACAATGATCACCCACATGTAATAGAAATTTGGAACAACGTTTTTATTCAGTTTAACAGAAAAAAAGATGGCTCTCTGGAACCACTACCTGCAAAACATGTAGATACAGGAATGGGCTTTGAGAGACTTGTGCGTGTGTTACAAAATAAAACAAGCAATTATGATACTGATGTTTTTAGCGACACAATAAAAAAGGTAGAAGAGATTACTGGCAAAAAATATAATCCTGATTTTACAACAAAGGATTCAATTAAGCAGGGTACAGGCTCCTCCCCCATCGGGGGAGGTTGGGAGGGGGCTGTTGCCTTCAGGGTGTTGGCAGATCATATTCGTGCCATATCATTTACAATTGCAGATGGACAATTACCATCCAACACAGGCGCAGGTTATGTTATACGCCGTATCCTGCGCAGAGCAGTGAGGTATTATTATTCTTACTTAGATTATAAGCAACCGTTAATGCACCAATTGTTGCCGGTAATTGCAACACAGTTTGAACATGTTTTTCCCGAGCTAAAAGCACAGGAAGCTTTTGTAGCAAAAGTTATTAAAGAAGAAGAGGAAGCTTTTTTAAGAACGCTGGACAAAGGGTTGAAAAAAATGGATGATATCATTTTAAATGCATCATCATCTAAAATAATAAATGGTGATGCAGCTTTTGAATTGCTGGATACATTTGGCTTTCCCATTGACCTTACAAGATTGATAGCACAGGAAAATAATTTGTCAGTAGACGATGCAGGTTTTGAAGCTGCGTTAAAGCAACAAAAAGACCGCTCCCGTGCAGCTACTGCAATGGATACAGAAGACTGGCATATTGTAAAAGAGGGCAATGTAAGTTTTTTGGGTTATGATAATTTAGAAACGAAAACCAATATTTTAAAATACAGAAAAGTATCAGGAAAGGGGAAAGAGTTGTACCAAATTGTGTTGGAGCAAACGCCTTTTTATGCGGAGAGCGGCGGGCAGGTAGGTGACCAAGGTCAATTGACAATTGCCAATTCACAACTCACTATTATAGATACCAAAAAAGAAAATGATTTGATCATTCATTTTGCAGAAACAATCCCTATAGACTTAACGGGAGAAGTTACAGCAACTGTAGATGCTGACAGGCGACATAAAATAACCATACACCACAGCGTTACACACCTTATGCATGCGGCATTGCGCAAAGTGCTCGGTAACCACGTTGCTCAAAAAGGAAGTTTGGTAAATGAAGATAACCTGCGTTTTGATTTTTCGCATTTCTCCAAAATGACGGAAGAAGAAATGGCTTTGGTTGAAAAAATTGTGAACCAAAAGATAAGAGAAAATATACCGGTCGTAATTAAAAGCATGAACAAGGAAGATGCTATGAAGACAGGCGCTATGGCATTGTTTGGTGAAAAATATGGCGATATGGTACGGGTAGTAACCATTGACCCAAACTATTCAGTGGAATTATGCGGCGGTACGCATGTAGGCAATACCGGCGAAATAGGAGTTTTTAAATTACGCAGCGAAGCTGCGGTAGCAGCAGGTGTTCGCAGAATAGAAGCAGTAAGTGGCGAGGCTGCCGAGCTTTTAATAAACAATGCTTTTGCGGAATTGAACACGGTAAAAAACCTACTGAAAAATCCAAAGGATGCCGGTAAATCTATTGAAGCATTACAGGTTGAAAACAGTGCACTTGCAAAACGCATAGAATCTTTAGAGGCAAGGCAATTGGTTGGTATTAGAAACGAACTGCTGCAAAAAGACCAGATCATAAACAACATCACTTTTGTCGGGGAAATAATTGAAGTGCCAAATGCTGATGCATTAAAGAAACTGTGTACTGACTTAAAAAATCATCTGCACGACCATGTAATTGTGTTGTGTGCAAACGTTGGCGGCAAAGCCCATGTTGCTATTGGCATCAGCGATACAGTTGTGGCTGCCAAGAATTTAGACGCTGCCAAAATGATAAAAGAACATGTTAGTATCCTCATAAAAGGTGGTGGCGGTGGCCAAAAAAATCTTGCAACTGCGGGTGGACAAAATGCTGGCGCATTGGCAGATGTAATTGAAGTGATTAGGAAAAAACTTTAATTAATAAAATATTACCCAATAATCATATAATGAAGACTTTAATTATTTCTGGGTATCTTTTTATTTGCTGTATCTACACAGTTCATTCTCAATCAATTGATTCAATTATAACTACTTCATCCCTTTATAATAACATAAAAATACTTTCATCAGATTCTCTGCAAGGCAGAAGTACGGGTACACTAGGGGAGCATAATGCAGCAGTATTTATTGCAGACAAATTTCGCAAAGCAGGTCTAAATTTCTCTGCCGGAAATGATGGATACTTTCAGCATTTTTATATACAATCCCGAAATAAACGCACTTATGCTAAAAATGTAATTGGAGTATTACCCGGAACAACTCCTTCTGATAATATCATAATAATATGTGCGCATTACGATCACCTAGGCTCAGGGATAGGTGCTTATGGCGCTGTCAAAACAGATTTTAAAGATTTCATTTTTAATGGTGCAAACGACAATGCGTCCGGAGTAGCAGTCCTTATTGAATTGGCTAAATATTATGCAGCTATTGGGGAAAATAAATATACCATAGTATTTATTGCTTTTTCGGCAGAAGAATTAGGTATGGTTGGTTCAAGGTATTTAAGTGAAAATATAAATAAAAAGCTCTTAAAGGCTGTTATAAATTTTGATATGCTTGGTCGTCCTTTTAATAAAAAAGAACAATCATGCATGGTAATAGGCGCGGACGCTGACAATAAAATACGGCTTTTAAATTCAAACTTGGGACTGGGTACCGATTTTTTCATAAGAGATCAATTTCCGTTTCAACATCTTAATGAAAGGATGGATCATTCTTCATTCTCCTTTTGTAAAAATGCCTTTAGCATCACTGCTGCTACAGATAATGACGAGTTTTATCATTCCCCACATGACGAGATCAATACATTAGATTTTGACTTTCTTACTGTAACAACAAAAAATATTGCTATAGCTTGCAGGGCTCTTATTAATAAGCTCAACTAAAATAAATGTTAAAGCAAAATATTTATCTCCGAATTATTTCGTAATATAAAAATTACCACTACATTTGATGTACTAAATATTTCGTAGTTAAAACTTACATCATGAAAAACAACATTAAAGGAACGATCATTGGTTGGTTGCTGGCAGCCGTAGCTGGCTTTGGGGCTGAAGCCCAGGTTACAGAAAAAGTTTCTCCTAAAGCTGAAAAGAAAGAAACACAGGAAATTATTATCCGCAAAAAAGGAGATAAAGACACAAAAGTAACTGTTGAAATTACCGGTAACAAAATAATAATAAATGGTAAACCGTTAGCTGAGTTTAGTGAAGATGGTGTTACCATCAACAACAGAAAAGTGATTGTAAAAGATGGCAACAGCGTGTCATTTGATTTTGGCGACAATTTAAATGGTAGACTTGAGAGGAAAATGGAAGGCCTTTTCAATGAAGGTGGCTTTGGCAACAACGAAGGACAATCATATACCTTTCTTGGTGTTAGTACAGAACAAAACAAAGAAGGGGCACTGGTTTTAGATGTTACAAAAAACAGTCCTGCAGAAAAAGCGGGGCTTCAAAAAAACGACATCATTTATAAAGTAGAAAATACGGATATCAATAACCCTGATGATCTGTCTAAGGCAATTCGTTCTATGAAAAAGGGCGAAAAAGTAAAAGTATATTTCTTAAGGGACGGGAAAAAGAAAGATGAGAAAGTTACGCTTGCAGAAAATAAAGTAATGATGCAGACGAACAGGGTTTTCTCTTTCAAAAATGGTGATGGTGTAGAACATACTTTAACAATACCTCGCCCGCCTGCACCACCGGCACCTCCGGGTTTTGATGAGCAAAACTGGGATAAGAATTTTGACAATTCATTCTTTGAACCCAACCGAAAAAAACTTGGCTTAAAAATTCAGGATACTGAAGATGGAAATGCAGTTAAAATTCTTGATGTTGAACCGGCTTCTGCAGCAGCAGTAGCGGGGCTGCAAAAAGACGATCTTATTACAGAGATTGGCGGTGTAAAAGTTCAAAACACAGACGAAGCAAGAGAACAGTTGCAGGCAAATAAGGAAAAAGCCAGTTACGATTTAAAAGCAAAACGAAACGGAAACCAAATGAACTTCACCATTAAAATACCTAAAAAATTAAAGACTGCTAATTTATAATCCCCATCTATAATTAAGAAAAACAGTTTTTAATTGGTGCTTGCCGGCCTTAAAAGCCGGCAAGTTTTTTTAACGAAAAGTATAAGGCTTTATTTGTTTCCTGCCGATATCATCAATTGATTAAATGTATTTTTGCAGTACATGAGCAATGATAAATATGAAGTTGTAATTGGGCTCGAAGTGCATGCACAGCTCCTTACAAAAAGCAAATTATTTTCCGGTGACAGTATAGCTTTTGGTGCAGCACCCAATACACATATTAGTCCTATCTCCCTAGCGCACCCGGGCACATTGCCGGTAATAAACAAAGAAGTGATTGCTCTTGCAGTAAAACTTGGCATTGCACTAAACTGCGCTATTGAGCAGCACAATTATTTTGCCCGTAAAAATTATTTCTATCCAGATCTTCCAAAGGGTTACCAAACGAGCCAGCATACTGCACCGATTTGCAATGGCGGTTATCTTACCATTCAAACGGCAACAGGCAGTAAAAATGTAAAACTCAACCGCATACACATGGAGGAAGATGCCGGCAAAAGCATTCACGACCTGTTTGATGATTATACAGCCATCGACCTTAACAGAGCCGGCACGCCTTTGCTTGAAATTGTTACAGAGCCTGATTTAAGCAGCGCAGAAGAAGCATTTAATTACATAACAGCTTTAAGAAAACTCGTACGTTGGTTAGATGTATGCGATGGAAACATGGAAGAAGGTAGCCTCCGTTGTGATGCCAATATTTCTGTACGGCTAAAAGGAGAAACGAAACTTGGCACAAGGGTAGAAGTAAAAAACCTCAACAGCATTCGCAATGTAAAAAAAGCCATAGAAATTGAGGTAGATAGATTAATAGCCATCGTAGAAAGTGGTGAGAAAGTGAGACAGGAAACCAGAAGCTTTAATGCAGACGACAATACTACCTTTTCATTGCGCAGCAAAGAAGATGCGGATGATTACCGTTATTTTCCCGAGCCTGATCTGCCCCCTTTTAATATTACAAAAGAATATATCAACGCCGTTAAAAATACCATGCCTCAATTGCCTGCTGTGTTGCAGGAAAAATATACAACGGTTTACAGACTTACGCCCTATGATGCTGAAAGAATTTGTGATGACAAAGAAGACGCGTTGCTGTATGAAAGCATTGCTGCTGCAACCGGTAATTACAAAACTAGTGCGAACTGGTTAACAGGACCAATAAAGAAGTATTGCAACGAAGCCAATTGCAGCATAAAAGATTTCCCTTTAAATGTTTCTCAGATTGTTGCCTTAATACAATTTACCGAGAGTGGTAAAGTTCATTACAATACAGCTTCCACAAAACTGATGTATGCAATGATAGACGATACGTCAGCTTCGCCTGAAAGCCTTGCTGCATCTTTGAATTTATTGCAGGAAAACAATACCTATGCACTGGAAACCTGGGTAACCGAAACGCTGCAAGCCATGCCTGAAAAAGTAAAAGAATACAACGCAGGTAAAAAGGGATTGATAGGCTTGTTTGCAGGCCAGGTGAAAAAATTGAGCAAAGGCAAAGCAGATATGGAAGCGGTGACGAAGATGCTGGAAGAGAAATTGGGGAGTGGCTAGTGGGGAGTGGGCAGTAGAGAGGGTCGATTGGGAAAGAGAATCTATTTTTTATTTATAAATGTGTTTAATGAAAAAACTATTAGTAGGAATGCTGTTAATTTCAAGCGCAATGTCATGCAGCGAAAAAACAGCTAAAGGAACATTTACCGTAACAGGCGATTTAAAGAATGCCGAAGATCAGAAGATATTTTTGGAGCAATTGTATTTTAGCCAGAAAGATCCTGAAGTAATTGATACCGGCGAAATTAAAAACGGCAAATTCATCGTAAGCGGGATAGCACCCGAAGAAGGTTTGTATAGACTACGTTTTGAAAAGCAAGAAACAGGCTACATTTTTATTAATGATGCCCCGGCAATTACTTTTAAGGCTGATGTAAAAGACATGAGTCTTACAGGCCCTGAGTTTAACACACATGCCAATAAATTGTTTAAAGACTTTTTGCTAGGTGTTGATGGCAGGCAAAAAAACATGACGGCTTTATCTGCAGAAATTGATACGCTGCAAAAGAACAAAAGCAATGACAGCATTGTGAAACTTAAAATTATAGACTTAAACAAAGACGGTGCAGATTTTAAAAACTTTATTGTAAAATCCATCGATACTTCTTCAGATGCTGTTGTAGCAATGTTCTCTCTAGGGTACACAAGAGGTATTGACCCTGCAGAATTAAAGACCGCCATACCCAATCTAGCAAAACGATTTCCAAACCACAACGGTGTTGCAACTATTATTGCACAGTACAACGAATTGATGGTTAAAAAGGATGCTCCCAAAACAGCACCTGCACAGAATGGCAAACCTACAGTTGGCAGTCAGGCTCCTGACTTTTCAATGGCAGATGTTTCTGGTAAACAAATAGCCTTAAGTTCTTTTAAAGGTAAATATGTATTGATAGACTTTTGGGCAAGCTGGTGTGCTCCTTGTCGCGGCGAAAACCCAAACGTTGTAGTAAATTACAATAAGTTTAAAAACAAGAATTTTACCATCCTTGGCGTATCGTTAGACGAAGATAAAAGCAAATGGCTCGA
>JBBREY010000070.1:0-14076 GCA_038225275.1 Chitinophagales bacterium
AATTACTTCAATGCCTATAGGATTTTCTCCTGTTAATTCTGCAATGTCCTGCCCGGCGCAAAAAGCTTTTCCTGCTCCTGTAATTAATACACAACGCACATCTTCTCTTTTCTCACAATCGTCTAAAACACTTTGCAAGAGCAAAGCCATATCTCTGTTAAAGGAATTAAATTTCTCAGGTCTGTTAAGCGTAATAACGCCCACATTTTCTTTTACTTCAAATAAAATCGATTGCATAATAAGGTTCGATGGTTTATGCAAATCTATTAATCTAAAATTTATAAAAGGAGCATTTTAATGACATTTAAAATAGTCGAAGGGTTCTTTGCAATCGTTGCATTGATAAAGAGCTTTGCAGGCTGTAGAGCCAAACTGGCTTAATAATTTTGTATGTGCCGATTTACATTGTGGGCAAATTGGGAGCGTGTCTGATATATCTGAAGACATTTTCGGCGGAGCAATGCCGTATTTATTCAATTTTATTTTCCCTTCTTCAGTCATCCAATCAGTTGTCCAGGCGGGTGATAAAACCGAAGTGATTTTTATATTTTTAAAACCGTTCTCTATAAGTTTTAAACGTATATCCATAGTAATAGCATCCATGGCTGGGCATCCGCTGTATGTTGGTGTGATGATAATTTCTACAAGGTCTTCATCAACCTTTATATCTCTTACAATTCCTAAATCTAAAATGGATAACACAGGTATTTCAGGGTCAGGCACCTGCTCTAGTAGATCCCATACCGTCTTAACGGTTATATTGTTTTCTACTACCATGTGGCGTTGGGATATGTTCTTTGCAAATATTGCAGATCAGATAAAATGTATCCAAGCTTTTCTGTGTGAACACCATTTTTGCCGCCTGTCTGCGTAAATCCGTTTTCAGGTAGTGTTATTGTAGCTTCTTCAAAAACGCTGGTAACTTTTTTTACCCAATCATTTTTCAACGATGCAACGTCCGGTGCAATACCTTCTGCAGCCATCGCTATTTCATACGCTGCAGGTAAAAACATTTCACCTGTATATGGCCATAATTCTTTTACTGCTTTTGTGATTCTATCCTTACTCTCTTCAGTGCCATCGCCTAACCGAATCACCCATTCGCTGCTCCATGTTACATGGTAAGTAACTTCCTTTAGTGATTTTGCAGCAATACCAGCAAGATGCTCATTGTTACTTTGCTGCATTTTTTCGTATAGAAGATATTGATAAACACTGTAAAAAAACTGTCTTACAATTGTTTGTGCCCAATCGCCATTTTCCTGTTCCGTAAGCAATAAATTTTTAAATTCTCGTTCCGTACGCAGATATGCAAGTGAATCTTCGGTAACTGAATTTTCTGAAGATGCATTTATTAGGGTTGCAGCATATTGATAGAAATTTCTGCTCTGCCCGATAAGATCCAAAGTGATATTTGTGATAGCAATATCCTGTTCTAATATTGGTCCATGACCGCACCATGCGGCATTGCGCTGGGTAAGTATAAGGTTGCTATCTCCGAGTGAGAGGGTGTAATTAATTAGTTGATTCATATCGGTATTTAGGAATTAGGAAGATTACATATGCCCAACCTCATCCGGTATTTCATAAAATGTAGGGTGTCTGTAAACCTTGTCATTTGCAGGCTCATACATAGCCGCTGCGTCGTCTGGATTGCTTGCATGAATGTGCTTGCTTTCTACCACCCATAAACTTACACCCTCCTGCCTGCGTGTATATACATCACGGGCATTTTCAATGGCCATAGCAGCATCTGCTGCATGCAGGCTTCCTGCATGTTTATGATCAAGCCCTTGTTTACTTCTTATAAAAACTTCCCACAACGGCCACGCACTTTCAGTCGCTTGGTTACTTTTTATTTCATTTCCACCTGCATTTTCTTCACCACCAAAGTCTCCGTAATAATATTTTTGAATATTTATCTTCATGGCAATATTTTACAATAAATGTCGCAAATTGCGACCCAAATTTATACTATGCAACTTTTTGTAAATGCTTTGCAGCTTTTTTATTTGCGTAAGCAATTGCTGCTTCTCTTACCCAAGCACCTTCAGCATGAGCATTTTTTCTTGCATCGAGGCGTTGCTTGTTGCATTGTCCATTTCCTTTTACCACATTCCAAAACTCTTCCCAGTTTATTTCGCCAAAATCGTAATGCCCCCTTTCTTCATTCCATTTTAAATCAGCATCTGGTGACGTCATTCCCAAAACTTTTACCTGTTGAGCAGCCATATCTATAAATTGCTGACGCAATTCATCGTTCGTTTTTCTTTTTATTTTCCACTTCATGCTCTGGTCATTGTTCGTACTCTCACTGTCTTTTGGTCCAAACATCATGAGTGATGGCCACCACCAGCGGTTAATTGCATCCTGACACATAGCACGCTGCTCTGCTGTTCCTTTACTCAATACCATCAAAGATTCAAAACCTTGGCGCTGGTGAAAACTCTCTTCTTTGCAGATACGCACATTTGCACGTGCATAGGGACCGTAGGATGTTCTGCAAAGCATTACCTGGTTTAAAATTGCCGCACCATCTACCAACCAACCCACAGCACCCATATCTGCCCATGTTAGCGTAGGATAATTAAAAATAGAAGAATATTTTGCTTTGCCACTATGCAGGTCATCGATCATTGAATCACGACTGCTACCAAGTGTTTCTGCTGCGGAATATAAATACAACCCATGCCCCGCTTCATCTTGCACTTTTGCAATTAAAATAGCTTTTCTTTTTAAAGACGGTGCACGGCTAATCCAGTTGCCTTCAGGTAACATACCCACAATTTCGCTGTGTGCATGTTGGCTTATTTGGCGCACATTTGTTTTGCGGTACGCATCGGGCATCCAATCTTTGGGTTCTATTTTTATTTCGTTGTCAATTTTGTCTTGAAACGCTTTTTCTAAATCGTGGAGTTGCATCGTTTTAAATTATACTACAAATATATTAAGAAACTAACGGTTGTTAGGTGTTTTATCGTTTCTTTAATTAGCGGTAAAGGTAATTTTTTTAAAGGGAGTAAAGCAGTTTTTGGGCGGTTGTCTGTATAACTTTTGGTAACATTGGTTCGGGCTGTTCGCTTGTAGTCCTCGTTCGTTCCTCACTGTGGGCTACCGCTTCCATCCCAGCGCTCGTCAGCAGAGTATCTTTTTTCGGCTTTTATTGTGTTGTAAACTAATGCAAAAAATAAGTATTCGTCCGCTTCAAACTCCCGATTAATCTCCACGTCATCCCTCTCCCCGGGAGAGGGAACGAGGGTGAGGCTTATTTCTACTTCACATCAAAATCAACCACTATCTTGTCAGTTAATGGGTGGCTCTGGCAGGTGAGAATAAAACCTTGAGCAACTTCATCATCTTCAAGCGCATAGTTTACATCCATATGAACTTTACCTTCAACGAGTTTTGCACGGCAGGTACAACATACACCGCCTTTGCATGCATAAGGAAGATCAGCACCCTGTTGTAATGCTGCATCTAAAATATTTTCTGCTTTATAGGCAAGGTCAAAATTAAAAGTCCTTCCATCCAGTTTGATAGTGATATTACTTTTTGGACCTGCATCCTCTTCCGCTGCTAACTGTTTATTGTCAATTGCTAACTTTTTCTCTCCGGGTGTAGTAAACAATTCAAAATGAATATTTTTTTTCGGCATTCCATTCTCCTCTAAAAATGCAGCAGAGGCAAAAATCATTTCTTCAGGTCCGCAGATGTAAGCATCATTAAAAGTTTTAAAATTTAGCAGGTGTTTTAGACCCTCCAGTTTTTCTGTTCCTATTCTGCCATAATTTATATCTGCATCAGTGCGCTCTCTGCTCAAAATATTTACACAGGTAAAACGCTCCATAAATTTATTTTTGAGTGCTTCTATTTCTTCAAAAAAGATAATGGAGCCACGACTTTTATTGCCATAAATGAGTGTAAAGCTGCTTTGCAAATTTGTTTTAAGCGTATGCTTAATAATAGAAATAATGGGTGTAATACCGCTGCCTGCAGCGATGGCAAGGTAATTTCCGGTTTCAGGTTTTGCATTAAACCTACCGATTGGGGGCATTATCTCTAATACATCACCCGCTTTTAATTCATCATTGGCAAAAGAAGAAAATAATCCGCCTGTCGTTTTTTTTATTGCAACACGCAACTCCTTTTCAAAAGGTGCGTTGCAAACAGAATAAGAACGACGAACTTCTTCACCGTTTATGTTTTTCTTGATGGTAATATTTTGACCTTCTTTAAAAGAAAATATCTCAGTTAAATCTTCCGGTATTAAAAAACTTACAGATACACAATCTGGCGTTTCTCTTTTAACTTCCTTTACTTTTAAATTGTGAAAATGTGTGGCCATTATTTTATTATTCCGTGTAGTAAATGCTGTATCATGCTATCTTCCAACTCTTCAATTGTAAATTCGTTTTTGTGTCGTTGCCTCAGCTCCAAACCACGCACTGCTGAAAGTATAGCTAGCACCGTAATACTTGGTAAAAGGCTTTTAAATTCTTTTTTCACTATGCCTTCCTTAATGATGGCGATCATGTCGTTTTCATATTGTTTTCTTTGGGCTAAAAACTCCTCCAGAAATTTTTGTGGTAATCTCTTCCACTCGTGTTCCGATACAAAAACCTTGTCAAAATCTGTGGATAATTTTCTTATATGAAAACGAATAATTTCCGCTGTTTTTTCCGTTGCACTCTTTTTAGCTTTCAGTACCTCTTCCATATGTAGCGTATAATCTTTTGCCACACCAAAACAAATTTCCTGCAACAATTCAGCTTTTGATCCTATATGGTTGTAAAGGCTTGGGGCTTCTATGCCAAGTGCTTCTGCAAGTTCTCTAACGGGCGCTGCTGCAAACCCTTTTTTTCTAAAAAGTTCCGCAGCATTTATAAGGATCATATCCTTTACCGATCCATTTGTTTCTATTTTTATTTTTGCCATAATCTGCTTACAAAACTAATCCTAATTAGTTGTTTTAATACACGAAGGTTGCCGTTATCCTTCAAAAATGCCCAACCCCTGGCGTAACACCGTCCAATCATCGGTTGTGCAATCCACAATGGTTGATGGTACCATTCCTCCAATACCACCATCTATTACAAAATCTACCCTATCCTTAAAATTTTCAAATATAGTTTCAGGGTCCGTATAATCCTCTACCATTTCGCCCGGTAGGGATGCACTTAAAAGTGGATTGCCTAATGCATCACCCAACTCACGACAAATATTGTTATCAGGGACTCTAAGCCCGATTGTTGACTTTTTACTTTGTAAAATTTTAGGAACTTGTTTGCTGGCTGGCAAAATAAAAGTAAAGGCACCTGGCAAATAAATCTTTAACATTCTGTACAATGGCGTATCAATACTTTTTGTATAATCGCTCAGATGGCTAAGATCTTTGCATATAAATGAAAGCTGCGCTTTTGCAGGGTCTACGCCTTTTATGCGGCATATTTTTTCTACTGCCTTGGGTTGTAAAATATCGCAACCAATACCGTAAATCGTATCAGTTGGGTAAATAATAACCCCTCCATCCCTTAAGCACTCGGCGAGTTGCTTTATAAGCCTAGGCTGTGGGTTATCAGGATGTATGTGAACTAGCATATTATAAAAATATTTTGTTACAACTTTATTTATGGGAAAACAGCAGCAGATAACTTATTGAGCTATCACGGCATTTAATATCTTAGTGCAATACATTTGGGTAAGGCCCATCATTACATTTCACTTATAGCAATCAGCACATTAATTTCCTTACTTTTGCACCGTTTTAAACAAATCAAATCTACAAATTTAATACCATGTCTTTAATCACCGTCGGCACCATGGCCTTTGATGCAATTGAAACCCCATTTGGCAAAGTAGATAAAATCATAGGTGGCTCTGCAACTTATGTGGCTTATGCAGCTGCAAACTTTATCAAGCCAATTCAACAGATATCGATTGTTGGCTATGATTTTCCGCAGGAAGAAATGGATGAACTTACAAAAAGAGGTGTTGAACTTGATGGTGTTGAAATTGTAAAAGACAAAAAATCTTTTTTCTGGAGTGGAAAATATCACCTTGATATGAACACCAGAGATACATTGGTTACTGATTTAAATGTGCTGGAAGATTTTAACCCTATAGTACCAGATAGCTACCAGGGTGCTGAGTTTTTAATGCTGGGAAATTTAATGCCGAAATTACAATTGAGCGTTATTAACCAGTTAAAGAAGCGCCCTAAGTTAATTGTAATGGATACCATGAATTTTTGGATGGACATTGCAATGGATGATTTAAAAGAGGTGTTGAAAAATGTTGATGTTTTGCTGGTGAATGATGCTGAGGCCAGACAATTAAGCGGAGAATTATCGTTGGTAAAAGCCGCCAAGAAGATAATTGAAATGGGTCCTGGTTTTTTAATAATAAAGAAAGGAGAACACGGCGCATTGTTATTTCATGAAAGCCAGGTTTTCTTTGCCCCTGCTTTGCCATTGGAAGAAGTGTTTGACCCAACAGGAGCCGGCGATACATTTGCGGGAGGTTTCATTGGTCATCTTGCAAAAACAAAAGACATCAGCTTTGATAACATGAAAACCGCCATTATTGTTGGAAGTGCAATGGCAAGTTTTTGTGTAGAAAAATTCGGCCCTGAACGTTTAAAGGAAATTACAAAAACCGATATTGATGAAAGAATAGCAGAATTTGTAGAGCTTGTAAATTTTGATATTGATTTAGTTTAAAAGAGAAAATCTAGTGGATATTATAATTTTAATTTTCCTTTTAATTCACATTGGTAGATTAGCTAAAAGAAAGGGGCAATCTGCTTTAAAGTGGAGATTTAATTTAGCTATTGGATGGATTTTAGCAGAATTGTTGGGGCTAATTTTAGGAATTGCTTTTTTCGGACGAGATAATCCTGTAAGTTGGCTAATACTAGCCGCAGGCTTCGCAGGAACTTTCTACTACATTATAAAAAATCATCTCAACAAATTGCCTGATATTATTGATGATGAGGATATAAACAATATTGGCAGAGGCTAATAAACCTTGCCTATAAAAATAAATCCTGATATAGTTGTGCACCCGGCACAACAGCATATTTTTCAAGGTCTGTAATTCCATCTTCCATCAAAACAATTTCATCAATAAAAGTATTGCCCGTGCAGGTATTGGAAGGTTTGCTGATGATAGAAAAAGCTGCGTCTGCAACAATGTCTGGTGTTCTGCTCATGTTTATTAAAGCGTCGCCACCAAGTAAATTTTGAACCGCTGCTGTAGCTATTGTTGTGCGTGGCCAGAGTGCGTTGGAAGCAATACCTACAGATTTTAATTCTGCAGCCAATCCCAATGCAATCATCGTCATGTTATATTTTGTAAGCGTGTAAGCAATATGATCTTTAAACCACCTCATATCCATATTTAATGGCGGTGAAAGTGTAAGGATATGTGCATTAGAAGATTTTTTTAAATATGGAATACATGCCTTGCTCACAAAAAAAGTACCCCGCACATTTATATCATGCATTAAGTCAAATCGTTTTGGTTCTGTTTTTTCAGTAGGCGTTAATGAAATGGCCGATGCATTGTTTATTAAAACATCTATACCGCCAAAAGTTTCTACTGCTTTATCAACTGCCTCTTGTATTTGCAACTCATCTCTTATATCGCATTTTACGGCCAAAGATTTACCACCTGCTTCTTCAATTTCTTTCGCTGCAGAATAAATTGTACCGCCAAGTTTTGAGTTTTCAGTTGTGCTTTTTGCTGCTACAACAATGTTTGCACCTTCGGCAGCAAAACGCAGCGCAATTGCTTTACCAATACCACGGCTGGCACCTGTAATAAAAATAGTTTTTCCTTTAAGTGACATGCGACAAATTTCTTGGTTAAAAAAGAAAAGTTAGCAAAATAGTTTGAAACGTAAAAATATTGTAGTGGAAGTTATTACTTATGTTTAAACCAGCAGTCGTTGTTGTTTTTTTCGAAGGCTTTAAAAACAGTGTTTACAGGTTCGCCGTGGCAAAGCAGTTTGTTGTATTGTGTTCTGGCTAGGTAATTAAATGCACCCATATCGCCCGTAAAGGCAGTTAGATTATTGTAATTATATTGCTCGTGAATTTTAATCAGTGCCTTAACAAAGCCTTTAAACACTTTTACATCGCCACCAATAATGCCGCAGTTTAATAACTGTTCTCCACTAAAGTTTTTCTCATATGCTTCATAATCTGCAATGTTATTTCTTAAGTGCGAAGCATGGTCCAGCATCCATTCATCATTTAACTTTTTCGGTTCGTCACCACAAAAAAGCTTGTCAGGATTATTCAAAAAAAGCGCCTGTTCAAAAGGATTTTTCAGCACTACCACATCGCTTACATCTGTACAAAAAACTTGTTTGATGCTGTTGGCATGTGCTTTTAAAAAATCGTTGTAAATAAAGTATCGGTATACATTGGGGTTGTAAATTTCAGAATGTTTTACCAGTATAAAATGAATGTTTTTATTTTCATATGCCAAACAGGTTTCTGCAGAAAAATTATTGTGGAAGATGATGCCTTGCAGATCTAATGCAACAATTGAATCTGCCCAGTCTTTTACAAGACCATAGTCATCATTTGGCAATACAGTATTTCTGTTTACGTCATGAACGCCTGTAAGCAGACAGCTCATTATAATTTGTTGGTAATTTATTTTTGATTGCATTGTAATTATGCAACTAGTACAAAACTGTTGGTTTTCATTTTTGCACAAATACTGTTTGGGTTGTTGCGGTAATAAATATAAGTACGCAAATTAACTTTCTTCACTTTAAATTGCTCAGCTGCCCGCTCATAAAAATGTGCATCTGCTGCATAAGCATCGTGAAATTGAATGGCGTTAAAAACTGCTTTTCTCCCAAACAATGTTGCGAACAAAATACAATCATCTACATGCACACTTGTGGAGCGGTCGTATTTATCAGGTACAAAATAATCTTCCTCTTTATCTACAATTGTTTTTGTGGTTGAAGCTATTAAATCTGCGTGCTTCATTTCATTTAAACAATATTGTAAATGATGGGGTTCATATTCATCGTCAGAATCTAGAATAGTAATGTACTCGCTAGTGCTTTCTAAAATTCCTTTATTTATGGATAACGATTGGCCGCGGTTTGTATGGTATTGGTAAGAAATTTTATGTTTAAATGGAGCTATGTATCTAAGAAGCTTTTGCTCAGGGTCGTAATCACTGCCATCATCGACAATAATTAATTTAAAATTTTGAAAACTTTGTTTGAGTACAGAATCAATAGCTCTCTTTACGAATATAAAATCCGTATTGTAAACTGCCATAATTACTGAAACTTCAGGTTGATTTTGGGTCAAATCGTTGCTTAATTGTTATAAATGGAGAGCAAACATATAAATAAAAAAGCCAGCCATAGTAATAATTTCCTTTTTAGGTAACTGTTACGATGGCTGGCTGTGTTAAATAATTATTACGACAGGGTAGCGGTTGCTGTAATATTGGTGTTGTACAATTTAGAGATGGGGCAATTTTCTTTTGCATCAGCTACCGCCGTATCAAACTGCTCTTTGGTAATATTTGGTATTGTTGCATTTACAGTAAGGTGAGATGATGAGATGGCGCCATCAACAAGATCAATATCGCATTTGGTTTCAATATTGTCAGCAGTAAAACCGGCTTCCTGTAACACAAAACTGAGTTTCATAGTGAAGCAACCGGCATGTGCTGCTGCTACAAGTTCTTCAGGGTTTGTACCCACACCGTCTTCGAAACGGCTTTTAAAAGAGTATTGAGTTTTATCTAATGTTGTACTTTGAGTGGTTAAATGGCCTTTACCTTCTTTACCGGTGCCTTGCCAAACGGCCGTTGCATTTCTTTTCATGTGCTTTGTTTTAAATTATTTTTAAATTGATGTATTAACCTGTTGCTGATTTTTTTGTTTAGATCCCCTCATTCGTTTTTCCATTTTTAAGGGGATAATAAAGATGATGATAACGACAAAGTAAACACAATACGATAAATAAACCCACTTAAAAGCTACTAAAATTCCTAAAAAAGTAACAACAATAGCGGCAATATTTCTGAGGTTTCCTTTGTCTATAGAATCATGGGAGAGCGTTTCATCTACCAACGTTGATTTGATATAACAGTAACGAAATAATAAAAACGCTGCGAGAGATGCCATAAATAACACGATCCCTAAACTTATTGCTGAAATAGACAATTGAGGGTGATTGCCCACCATTGCAATGGCAAAGGGAATCATGGATATCCAAAAAAGCGAATGGATGTTATACCATATTAAAACGATGTTTACTTCTTTAACAGCATGATACAAACTATGGTGATTAACCCAAAATACGGCAATAAAGAAGAAACTGAATATAAAACCTAATAAATAGGGGGCAATAGTTAGCAGCTCAGAGAAGTTGTACATTATACCAATGCCCTCTGTAAACTTGGGAATTTTAAACTGAAAAGCAAGCAATGTCAAAATGATAGCAAAAACGCCATCGCTAAAATTTTCGAGCCTGGTTGTAGATAGTATGAATGTTTTTGCTGCCATTATTTTTTAGAGAAAGCAAGTATATATGCTGCCTCACTAAACCCATTTAAAATTGTGCCAGCTGTTTCAACTACGGGCCTTTTAATAAGATTAGTATTTGTTTGCATCAGTTTTATCGCTTCAGTTTTTATATTTATGTGTTGTTTTTCATCTTCCGTTAAGTTTTTATACGCAATACTTTTTTTATTTAAAACTTGGTCAAGTGGTACAGTTTTTAGCCACTCTTTTAATTTTAATGCTGTTATTCCTTCTTTCTTAAAATCGTGAAACTCAAAACCAACAGCTTTTTCTTTTAACCAGGTCAATGCTTTTTTTACTGTATCACAATTTGGTATACCATAAACTTGTACCATGCAGTTAAAGTATTTCGGGTTTATTTTGAAAGATCTTTTCTATTTTTTCTACAACATCGGGAGTGAGTAAAGGCAACACATCGAGTGCTAAAAGATTTTCGGTTAATTGTTGTTTTTTTGTAGCTCCCAAAATAGCAGTTGTAACATTCGGGTTTTTTATGCACCATGCAATGCTTAATGCGGCAATGCTAACATTCATTTTGGCAGCAAGTTCCTGTAGCTTCTTTACCTTTTTGATTCTATCTCCCAATATTACTTTTTCTTTAATGCCATTCATATCGGGCATAGCAAACCTGCTGTTTTTTGGAACGCCATCGTTGTATTTTCCTGTCAATAAGCCGGAACATAATGGGCTCCAAATAGTTGTACCCAAACCAACATTTTTATAAATTTCAGCATAGTCGGCTTCTACTTTACTCCTTTCAAATAAATTGTATTGTGGTTGCTCCATTGTTGGGCCAATTAAACCATACTTTTCGGCAACCCTGTGCGCTTCCATGATTTCAACTCCTGTCCATTCACTTGTGCCCCAATACAATATTTTACCCTGCTGTATTAGTGTGTTCATTGTTCTCACCGTTTCTTCAATGGGTGTATTTTTATCTGCTCTATGGCAATAAAAAAGATCCAGATAATCTACCTGCATACGTTGCAAAGCTTCGTTACATGCTTCCGTTAAATGCTTGCGACTGTTACCTGTTTGGTTGGGTTTATTTTGCGCCCCATGCCAGCCAAAATATGCTTTAGAGGATAATACAAATGAAGTACGATCCCATTTCTTTTTCTTTATAATTCGCCCCATCATTTTTTCACTTTCGCCCAATGCATATGCTTCTGCATTGTCAAAAAAATTGATGCCACTGTCGTAAGCCATTCCCATTAATTCATCAGCTGTTTTATCATTTATTTGCCTGCTAAAACTAACCCAACTGCCAAAAGACAAAACACTTAATTGAAGACCTGAACGGCCGAGGCGGCGATATTCCATAAAAAAAATTTAAAAAGTAATCTGTAAAATATCTACTGAAACTTAGTTGTAAGTTATTTATTTATATACAGGTTTATTAGTCCATTTGTGTAACTTATTCAGGTGCTATCTAGGAAAGCCGCTTCCCTCAGGTGTGTTTATACCTCTAGGGTGTAACATATGGTAATTTTTAAAACCCTGATCCGCTTCCATGCCTGTGCCATTCATGTAATCTCCATTTTTCTGCCTTATGCGCACATTTTTATTTGTATAAAATTCAACACCGGTGCGGTTTCTGTCCCAATACAAATCATCACAATAAATCGTATCACCCTTCAGCAAATTAATAATTTTTACACTATCCCGTAAATAAATAAGGCTTTCACCATCTTTATACTTGCCGTACATTGCTGTTAGTTTACTTTCTTTTACCTGGTCTACATTGTAAAACTCAGCATACAGGGTTTTAGGAAATTCATAATAGGTAGTGGAATCTTCTACGTGCAACATTAGTGGCGCAGTAAGTATCGCTTTTGCTTTGCCGCCAACTGTGTAATTTATTTTAATAAAAGTCGCTTCCTCTGTACTGCCGGTTTTTTTATTGAGATTGTTAACAACGTTTACATCATTCTCGCAGGAGTATAAAAAAAAGCAGCCTGTAAAAAGGGCTGCTAAAATATTTTTATATAATTTATATTTCTCCATTAATAAACGGTGCAAACAATTAATTGTACTTACTCTTTTGAAACCAGCTTGCACTCATAGATATACCAAAATTAAATCTTACAATTCCTTCCCTTAGACTTTGGTTTTGTTTGTTGCCATGTTGTCCAAATTCCAAGCCCGTGTTTAAAGTAACAAACTCGCCTAAACGCAATCTTTGAAAAGATGTTAAAGGTAAACTTGCCCCTAGAGTAAGTCCAAAATCAGGACGATTTGCGTTGTTTAATTTTACGTAATCATTTCCAAAATAAAATCCGCCGCGGTATTTTACAAACTTCCAATATTTTGAAGATAATGTGTTTGGATCAGCGGGGAAATATTGTGCACCAACATGAAAAGTGGTATTATTTTGAACAGCATCTTTAGCACCAAAATACCTGTATTTTGACCACTCGGCATAATCTACATCTGCACCAAATATCCAGTGTTTCGTAGTGTAAGTAAAACCTGCAGTGTATGTAGCAGGTAAAGTAATTTTTCCCGATTGATCTATTGAATTTGTTACAGTATCTACAGAAACTGTACTACCGTTGTTATCGTATACAAAAGTTTCGTTTATGTTATTTCTCTTGGCTTTTAAGTTTTGCTGTAAATTAGATAAAACGCCAAGACGCAAAACATTTTTATTAGGGAGGCGTATGCCGTACTGCAAACCGAGCGTTAAAAAGAAACCACCAAACCTGGACTCTGATTGCGTGTTAGATTGCTTATAGCGGATTGAGTCGTTTAATAAACCAAGTTTTGTACTGTTTTGCCTGTTGCCAAATGCATATCCTGTACTTGCACCGAAACTAAAATTTTTAATCTTTATACCCGTGCTAAAATTTGCCTGACTTATACCGCCTGTACCTTCAAACAACGTTGAAGCACTGTCAATGCCAACAAGATATTTATCAGCAAGTATTTTATAATTAATGCGTGTAACAGGGCGAAGACCAAGTGCAATATTTATATGGTTTCCTTTTGCCAGCATTTTTTTTGGAGTGACGGGAAAGCCAAGCTGCAGGTAAGAAATAAGTGTGTTGGTAGCGGTGTATTTCTGTGGAGCGTTGTTATTTTTTAAAGTGCGAACATCTACCTCGCCACCAATATCAAAAATGGTTGTATTTAAGCTACCCAAAGATGCGGGGTTAGATAAGTTAATAGAAGACGAAGGGAAATTTAAAATGCCATTTAAAACATTGTACGGAATAAATCCTACTGAATCTATAAAACCTGCGGTAATACCACCCATACCTCGGCTTACAATATTTTGGGCTGGTACAATATCACCCATGCCATAACGGGAGTAAGGTGAATTTTCCTGAGCCGATGCAAATGTGTAAATAAAACTTACAGAAATGAGTAAAGCAATTTTTTTAATGATCACAGTTGTTGAGTTGGCTAAGTGCATACAGTCCTTTAAATAAAAAATTATGGTCGGCAAATATCCGGGTTTTAAGCTGCCCGGCAAAATACGAAGAATTGCCACCGGTTAAAACCAC
>JBBREY010000071.1:0-14061 GCA_038225275.1 Chitinophagales bacterium
GTAAGTGGCGAACGCAAATCAGGCGACCAGTTTAAACCTCCATAAATCTTTTTAATGCGATAACGGTTATTGCTTACCTCATAATCTGCGCCCAATAAACCTCCGGGAATAATTTCAGGTTTTGCACGTCTGTCGCCGGCGGCGTCAAATCTATGATGCCCAACAGATAGCTCACTAAACATCCATTGCATTACCCTGTATAAATCATTTGTACTTGCAACATCAGGAAGCAATGCTTCGTACTTTTTTTTCATAGCGAGCCAGTTTACACCGTGCATTTTTGCATCATAAAAGAAATCTCTGTTTACCCGCCATGCTTCATTAAAAATATTTTGCCACTCTTCTTTAGGTGAAATCTTTACCTGTAATAACGATGTGTTCAGCATTGACTCCGGCGTAGGTTTTTGACCGGTCGTTACAATACCCCATTTACCTTTATTGTAGAACAACATTTTTTCTCCTTTGGCTGCTATCGTATAACTGTCAGCAGGCATAATCGGCTCTTCTTTTCTCTTCTTTAAGTTGTAACTGTTAAGCATCGTCGGCGTAGCATTGTGTGGAGCATCGGTGAGGTAGAAAATTTCACCTTCTTTTGCAACCTGCAACGATCTGTAATTGCCTTTTGGAATGGGCATAGTAACAATTCTGTTCTGAATGCCATTCCAATCTATTTTTAATTTGGTACGGTTGGAATCCGCCTTCGCTATGGGTTTGGGAGCAGTGCTGTCTTTTATTTCTTCCACTTCATTCTCTTTTGCAAAAGGTGATTGTGTTTGCTTTTGCAATGTAATTAGATATATATAATTGGAAGATTCCATATCGTTGTTTGACTGATCGAACCAGTTTACAACCGGGCCAGCATCGGTGCTTGCAAGTAGGTATAAATATTTTCCTGATGGATCAAAAACCGGTTCTGTAACATTTGACAAAGCATCGGTAACAGGGTATGATTTATTTTCTGATAAGGAATATATCCATGCTCTTTGAAAATTGGTTTCAGTAATGGTCGTGTAAGCAACATTGTTTGCATCGGCTGACCAGCTGCCAAAGAGTTCTCTAAAAACACCAGGTGCAAAAACGATGTCTTCGCCAATCTTGGTTGTTTTGCCCGAAGCAATTTCAGTGACATATAATTTTCGACCATTGTCAACAAACGCAACTTTTTTACTATCCGGTGACCAGTGAATATATGCATAGAAACCTGAGCCGTTGAGGTTGATCATTTTCGGTTCTCCTGTGCCATCCTGATTTTTTATGTAAAGCTCATACTCTCCAGATGCATCGCTGAAATACGCTATCGACTTGCCATTCGGCGACCATGCAGGTTCTTTGTCGTGAGCACCCGGTGAGTTGGTAAGGTTAAATGCATCACCTTTTTGTGCAGGAATTGTAATGATATCTCCACGAAAATCTACCACCACTCTTGACCCTGACGGAGAAATATCACCGGTGCGGATGTATTGATCACCTTTTACAAATCTTGCCCGCTGGTCCAGCAAGTCTGCAGCAATACCAATTTTTAATTTTGATGTGTTTTCATTTGCCGTATTGTAAACCTGTAAATATCCTCCCTGCGAAAAAATGATTTGATCTTTTGTTCCTTCTAAACTGGAAATTGGAAAATCGGTAAATTTGGTAAGTTGGTTTACGTTCTTACTTGCGGGATCGTAACTGTACAAATTAAATTCTCCGTTGCGGTCGCTGCGAAAATAAACTTTATTGCCTTTCCAAACGGGCTTTGAATCGTTGCTGCCACCCGTTGGTTTTGGTATCTCTGTTACGTTGTGGTCTTTTGTATTGTACAGCCAAATGCGTGACATGGTGCCGCCTCTGTAATTTTTCCACTGCTCAAATCTATCAGCAATGGTGGTGTAAGCAATGCTGTTTCCATCAGGGCTATACGAAGCCCAATATGCATTTGGAATTGGTAGTTGCTCTTCAGCACCAGTTAATACATCAACCGTAAATAGTTGGTTGTATCTGTTTGTAAAACTATTGCGCTGCGAAGCGAATAATACCTTTTTGCCATCAGGAGAAAAATCACGAACAAGATCTGCGCCGGGGTGCCAGGTAAGTCTTTTAGGAACTCCGCCGGAAGTGGGTACAACAAAAACATCTGTGTTGCCATCGTACTGTCCGGTAAAGGCTATCATGCTGCCATCAGGCGAAAAAACGGGATTTGATTCTGCTCCATCACTTACGGTAATTCTTTGTGGATAAGAGCCATCTCTGTTTGCTACCCACAAGTCTTCTGCATAAATAAAAGCTATGTGGTTGTTGCTGATGGCAGGTTGCCAAAGCATGCGGGTATCTGTTGTATTTTGCGCATTTACCAGTGATGAGGTGATGAACAGCAAAAATAATCCTGCAAAAAAGGGACGAAGATGCTTCATGTTGTTAGGTTTAAAATTGATAAAGTTATTGGCAGCGGTTAATTGGTTATTGAAAACGCAATTAAATTTAAACATATAATAGATACCAATTATTTTAATTGCTTACAAAGAGGTAAATAAAAATGTTTAATCTATTAATGATGGGTTGTAGGAAAAGCTTTTAATTAATTTTGGCGGGAACAGTTTTTTATCTGCCATAATAAATACCTGATTCAATTTAGATGCTGAGGAGTGTTCATTGCTTCTTTTGAACCAATAATTCATTTGTAAACAAGTGTTGGTCTTTTATAATCGGGTCTTCTAATCTGTGTTCAACTATCCAGTTTAAGAAGAGATCCACACGATCTTTATTCATAAAACCGCAACTACTTTCATCGCCAAAAAAAGGTTTCGTTGCATCAAATGCTTTTTCCAGATCGATGTTACTTTTATCGTAATCGGTTAAATGATTTTTTAAAATTTCGATGGCTCTGCTTTTATTTGAGGCAGCAAAAACATAACCTTTGCGGGTGGCATTAATAAAATTTTGATATGCTGAGTGTGCGGCTGTCATGTTGCTTTTACTTGCAATTATAACGGGAGAATATCCATAAGGAATGGCGTAATCTTTTAATGACCATTTATTCAATTTAATATGTTTGCTTTCCGCCTCTATGCCTTCCCAATTATCAAAAATCCAGGTGGCATCAGCCTTTCCATCGAGCAGGGTGTTCCAAATTCCTAGCTTGTCGGGATAAATAATTTTAAAATTTCCCTCTCCGCCATCATTTATAACAAGCTCCTTTACAATTTTATCTTCGTAGCGTGCCTTGTAAGAAGCATAAATTTTTCCATCTAATAATTTAGGAGTATTAAGATGAGCCGATTTAAGAGAAACAATGCTGCTGATATCTTCCTGCAAAATGGCAAAGACAGCAATCGCATCAACTTTATTTACTTTGTTGTTTAGGCTAATAACTGTTTCAAAAGGAGCGATGGCAAAATCTGCGATACCTAATTCTAATTTTTTACCTGGGGTGAGGTCATAGTTATCGGTTAATGGATTTAGAATTTGGAGGTCAATACTATTCTCTTCATAAAAGCCCAATTCTTTCGCAATAAAAATACCAATATGATTAATATTTGGTGTCCAGTCTAAAGCGATTTTTAAAGATGTCATTTTTTAGAAGAGAATTAAATTGTACTGCAAAATAATTTTTTGAGACAATTTTACACAAGGTTTTCTCATGTGCAATTTGTCTTAATATACAAAAAACTACCTTCCTACTCACATTTAAAGGCTTAATAAATCTGCACTTTTGATATTTTGTTAAGCAGTAAATTACTGAGGATTTTAAAGGCTATTGAAAAGGCTAAACCTTTTATTGAATATAATTATAACAACGATTCTATTTTGGATCAAACACAAAAACATTTCCGGGGTCTCCCTTTTTACCCTGTGAACTTATGATCAACTTTCCTTGTGGATTAAAACAAATCCCCTCGGGTTGTTCCATCATGTCTTTATCAATAGTTTGGTAAGATTTAAGTACGCCTTCATGCGAGAAAACTGCCATGCCTTTGTTGTCTCTGGTAGACAGCACATAAATATCATGCGTTATTGGGTGAACCGCTATTGCAGAAGGATTAAAACTGAGGCTGCTGCCAGTAATGGCTGTAAAATCTTTCGGGCGAATTACCATAAAGGGTTTTTCGCTTAACTGTGAGTTATCTATATCGAAGCTGTATACCGCTTTGGCAGAATCCTCACCGGTTCCTGAATCATCTTTACAAGCAATTAGTAATTGTTTAGTTATTGGGTCATAGCACAAGCCTTCGGTATTGTTTTCTTTTTTTAAGCCTGTTTTAATTTTTTCTACTTGTGGCTTATTTTGCCAGTCACTTATTTTAAATAGGGCACCGTGGCTCCATAATGCATACACTACATTATCCACAATAGTTACGTCTTCAATATCTACTTTCTCTTTATCAGTTTCAACAAAGGGAACAGTTTTTTCAAGCGTAGCAGTTTTGTTGTCAAATTTTATATAATAAAGGTTTGGTGTAAGGTCTTCAATTAAAATAAGATGATCTTTATCTATCCACGCATTGCCGGAAACCTCCACCAACTCGGAAGGTAACACCCAACTTAGCGTAGGTTTTTTAAGATCGTAACTAAAACTTGTTTTACCTTTTAAAGTGGTATCGGTAATTTCTTGCTTGTCTGTTGACGATTTTTTTTGCTCTACATTGTTTTTACATGAGAATAAAATAAACAACGAGAAAACAAAACTGTACATTCTTATATTTTTCATAGTATAATATTAATTACTTTTTTACCAAAGAACGAGCCATTTAATTTTAGTGGGGTTATCGATTATTAAAGAGTTCGCTTTTACGCTGTAGAAATCTTGAATAGTTAAAAACTAAGTGGACCTTTCATTTTGAGCAATTTGCCTCTCTATTGTAGCGCAATGCATTCCACCGAGATTAAAATGCCCGCTGGAAACGGCATTACCTGCGGCGTACTACGTGCTGGCGAATGCTCTCCAAAAACTTCGGTGTAAACTTTATTAATTACATTAAAATCATTACCTGTTACCATGAAGATAGTAGTCTTTAATACCTTACTTAAACTACTGCCCGCTTCGTCTAAAATTATTTTAATATTTTCAAAACATTGTCTTGTTTGCTCTTCAAAGTCGCTGCTAACTACTTGTCCCGACAGAATATCTAACCCCGGTGTTCCCGATAAAAAAATAAACTTGTCTGCGATCACCGCTTGGGGAAACACCTGGCTCATGCGTGGCGCTTTGGTGGTATTGAAATTTTTCTTTTCGGGCATTGTTTGATTTTTTAAAGTTGAGTGCATTTTCCATTTTATTTTAAACAGCTAAACCATTTTTTCTTTGAAATAGAAAATAGCCTTTTTAGTTTGAGCTGTTTTGCAAGAAAGCCTTTAACTCTTCTGGAGAAATATCTTTTTTGATTATGACTCCATTATTGTCCAGAAGAAAATTTGTCGGGAAACTTTTAATATTTAATTTGTTGGTTACAATCTCATTTTTATCCAAATACTGTAACCAGTTTAAATTATATTTTTTTATTGTGTTTTGCCAATTCAACTCATCTTCTTTTCTATCAACGGAAATTCCAATGATTTCAAAACCTTTCGTTTTATATAAGTCGTAAATCTCTTTGTATTGTGGAAATTCTGCCAGACATGGTTTACAGTAAGAGAACCAAAAGTCAATCAATGTGAATTTATTTTTTTTTGTAACCGAAGATAAACTGTCGATTAAATTCAATGACATATTTGGGAAGGCTCTATTTTCTACAATTTGCAAGTCTTGGTTTGTTGAATTCAAATTAATATCCGGAAATAATTTCCCGTCTAATAGTTCGAAGTCTTGATTTATATTTTTTATTAACGCCTTATATGTGTTTGTCTTTTTTATTGTAGGTGAAAGAAGTTGGGCATTTTTTAAAAGTATTTTTTTATCATCATTATTTTTATAAATTTTATAAATAGCATAATCTATCACCATATCCCATAGTGCTACATAAGAGTCTTGGTGTTTCAATAAATACTTGTTGAGCGTTTTTTGTTTGGCCCTTATATTATTAATTATGAGCGTTAATGTATCTACCGAATTACTATACAATTTTTTTAGGAGTTGATATTCAACATTTGATTTTGAAATTAAGCGAGGGCTTAAATTTTTGTTTGCAAATAGATCATTGATATTAATATTTGTTACCCCTGCATCTATAAAAAATGGAAATGCACTATGAACGCTGTTCGTCTCAGCATCATAATACGATATAAAAACTGGGTGAGGGTATTTTAGAAAGCCGTCTATTGTAAATTGATATTTTTGCAATTTGACAAATTTGAATGAGGGACTGACTGTGTCAACTTTATCATTTTCAAACTTAAAATCGTTGTAATTATCAGTAGTAGAAAAAACGCCTACTTGAACGGCTAAATTTTGATTATTGTAAAAGATTGAATTTCCAATTATTTTGAAACAATTTCTATTTTGTCCATAGAGAAAAGTCGGCATGAAAAATAAGATAAAATAAAACTTCATAAGTTTTGAATTACACAATTAAAGGTATTATTTAAAGTTGAAAATAGCTAAACTGCTGAGCATACCCCTCATAGAAGTAGATATGTAAAGCATGCGAAAAAAGGCAGCCGTAGGCTGCCTTTTTATATTTTATTGATGTTTTATTATTTATTGATCATTTCTGTTTCTGCTTTTTTGCGCAGCTTCTTTTTCTTCCATTGTGGTTTTATCATCTTTGTTGTAAGCCTTAATAATTGCTTTCACTAATTTATGTCTTACCACATCTTCTTCATCCAATTCAATGTGCGAAATGCCATCAATGTTTTTTAATAAACGAGTTGCACGCCACAAACCACTCTGCATATTTTTTGGCAGATCTACCTGTGTTGGATCGCCTGTAATAATTGCTTTTGCATTCGGACCGATTCTCGTTAAGAACATCTTAATTTGAAGATCATTGGTGTTTTGCGCTTCATCTAAAATGATGAATGCATTGTCCAATGTACGACCACGCATGTAGGCGAGGGGCGCAATTTCAATGATGCGTGTGCTCATGTAATAAGCAAGTTTGTCTGCCGGTATCATATCGTCGAGCGCATCGTATAAAGGACGTAAATACGGATCAATCTTTTCTTTTAAATCGCCAGGTAAAAAACCTAAACTTTCGCCTGCTTCTACAGCCGGGCGTGTAAGAATAATTTTTTTAACGAGTTTGTTTTTTAATGCTCTTACCGCAAGTGCAACCGCAGTGTATGTTTTACCTGTACCTGCGGGTCCAATAGCAAAAACAATATCGTTTTTATCGCATGCCTGTACCATTAGTTTTTGGTTGGCAGTTCTTGCTCTGATGGTTTTTCCATTTGGCCCAAAAACCAATACGTCATTGGGGTTACGGTCGATGAAATTGTCTACACTTTTTTCATCATCGCCACCAAGTATTTGCGAAAAATAATTTTCACTCATGTGGCCGCTTCGTTCGAGGTATTTTATCAGGAGATCTATTTTTTCTTTTGCTTCTTCAATTTGTTCTGCGGCACCACTTAGTTTTATTTGTGTGCCTCGGCTTAAGATTTTTAAAAGGGGAAATTTCTTTTTCAGAATGTCGAGCTTGCCGTTGTTAACTCCGAAAAATTCGATAGGGTTTACATTTTCTAAATTGATGATGGTGTCTGTCAATTTTTATTAATTGGTTTATGTAATTATAGCCGAAAAATTTCAGCAACATGTTTAAATCAAATTTAATGCATAGCTGTGGTTATGTATTCATACTAATTATCAACATTATTAAAAAATTATGTGAAAAAAAAGATTAGAATTTACCAACGATTTTAAAATTAATGAGTCTTGGCGTGAGTCTGTTGGGCAAAGCATACACCGTATTAGAGAAGTCTTTTATTAGTTGAAAGGAGATGGTATTTTCTCTGTCTATAAGATTAAATACTTCTAAACTCGCCCAGATATTTTCAAATTTTCTGAAAGGGCTGTGGCTTCTTCTAGCAGAATTTTCGCTAAGCAGCAAAGCACTGAAGCCCATGTCAACTCTTATGTATGCAGGAATGATCAAACCATTTCTATACTTTACCGAGCCGGGAATATTATAGCTCATGTTACTGCCATAAATAGCATTGAGGTGAATTTTAAAATTTTTATTGGTAGGCAAATAATCTTCGAGATATAAACCAACTGTAATTAATCTGTCCGTTGGGCGGCGCACATAGCCGACTTCGTTTCGTACACTATCTTTTATGGTGCGGTCAACAGTGCCAGCGCCAATTATTTCTCCTGCAGCATTTTTATAATTGTAATAAGTATCGTTGTTAAGGTTTTCTTTGGTGCGCATCAGCCCAACACTTAACCAGCTTTCTGCATCTTTTACGAGTTCACCAAAAAGCCTAAACTCAACACCTGTTGCATAAGCTTTAGCGTTGTTGCTTCCCAGATATCTAATTTTCACATTGTCAATATCATAAGGCACAACCGAGGTCATTTGTTTGTAGTACGCTTCAGTTGTAAGTCGCAATATTCTGTTGCCGGTTCCTTTAAAATTATAATCTATGCCTGCGACAACCTGTTTACTTTTTTGCGCCTTAATATTTTCGTTAACAGTGCCATCGTTTCTTCTTAGTTCTCGGTAAAAAGGCGGTTGGCTGTAAACACCGGCAGCAGCTTTAAAAACAATATCTTTATTTCCCAAAGGCTTCCAACTCATTTGTGCACGTGGGCTTATTAAAAACTCTTTGTTTAAACTATTATAATTAAACCTTACGCCTGCCTGTAAGGTAACATCGCTGTTGCCTTTGCTAAGTCTAATATTATCCTGCAAATAGCCACTGTACTTTTGAATACTTAAATCTGCAATGCTATTTTGTACATTGTAAATAGAAAGTGATCCCGGTACATACGGAAGTGAATAGCCTGCAGAATCTCTGTATTCAAACTGCGCTAATTTGTCTTTTATATTTGTTTGCTCTGCTGATAACCCCCATTGTATAAAATTATTTTTTGCATCGTAACTCCCTTTGTGGCTTGCGTTGTACACTTCAATATTCAATTGGTTTCGTGCATAGTTTTGGTAAAAGCCTGCACCTAGTGGGTTTGTAATTTGGCCAAAAGTTGGACTGCTGTTGTCAAAGTCTCTGTCGCCAAATAGATACGCTGCGCCTATATCTACATTTTCTTTTTCTCTGTCTTTAAACCTGCTCAGCATCCATTTAAACTTTGTTTTTTTGTTGATGGATTGTAAGAGGGACAAGCCGACTAAACTTGATGTATAATTGTCTTTTTCCTGTCCTTCAAAAAATACATCCAGCCCAAGATTTGCAGTAAAAAAAGGTGAGAAAACAGAAGTTGTTTTCTTCACAGATTCCGGAAAGAATGTAAACCGTGATGCTGAAATAATGCCCAGTAATTCAACCTGCAATTTTGGTGAAATGGTATAACTCAAAAAACCCTGCGCATCAGATGCGGAAGGAATGTATGCGCCAGCTGTGGGCTGGTTACTCAATAAATTCCTGTTGCTTTTGTTTCTTACTCCTGTGAGGTAAGATAACTTTCTGTTTTTAGATGCGCCTTCTAATTGCAAACCCTGCTCTAATAAACTTACATAAGCACTGCCACCAAAACTTGTTGGTTTCTTATATTGTATATCCAGCACGCTGCTCATTTTATCGCCATACTTACTTTGAAAACCACCGGTATAAAAATTTACGTTCTTTGTCATTTCAGGATTGATGAGGCTGAGGCCTTCCTGTTGGCCACTACTCACTAAATAAGGCCTGTAAATTTCAAAGTCATTTATGTAGATAAGGTTTTCATCATAATTGCCGCCTCTTACATTGTATTGCGAAGTAAGTTCGTTGTTGCTACCCACAAGGGTTTTAATCAATCCTTCCACACCACCAACTGTGCTAGGTAATATTACCGCAGTTTTAGGGTTAATTTTTATGAGCCCAGTTTCTTTTCTTTCTTTTTCATTGCCTACCGTAACGGCATCAAGGGTTTTACCATTTTGTTTTAATTGAATTAAAATATTTTCTGTTTCATCATTGCTTAAAAAGAAATTCTTTTGCTGATCAATATAACCAGTGTAACTAAAAACAAGCGCCAATGGTTTTTGCGCTGGAACCCTTAATGAAAAGGTGCCATTGTCAGCCGTTACAATGCCTGAGTTTTTACCAAGAATAATGACAGACACATTTTTTAGCGGTAGATCGTTTTCATCTACAACGGTACCTGAAATGGTTGCGTATTTTGTTTGTGCAGTAGTAGAAATGGTTAGAATACAAAGGAGCAATCCTATAGAAAATCTCATAGGTTGAAGATAGAAAAAAATGAGATTAGAAAGATGAAACATTCGGGTAAAAGAAATTTATGTGGCTTTTCGATTTATATTTGGAGACGGTAGAAAATATCTAAAACTATCTAAATTACTTTTTAAATACCTAGCATGAAATCCATACTACTCCTCGTGATTTGCTTTCCTTTTGTAATAAATGCCCAAATGCTTTCTTCCGCCGAAATAATGCGGTGTAAAAAACAAGCAGCCAATGTTACTATCTATCGAGATAATTATGGAGTGCCGCATATTTATGGTAAGAGTGATGCTGATGCAGTTTTTGGTTTACTATATGCGCAATGCGAGGACGATTTTAAAAGAGTAGAGCAAAATTATATTGAAAAACTTGGAAGACTTGCTGAAGTAAATGGTGAAACATCGCTGTACAGTGATTTGTATATAAGGTTGTTGTTTGATAGCAGCGATGCAAAAGCAGATTATAAAAAAGCCCCACAATGGTTGCAGAAATTATTGGTGGCTTATGCAGATGGTATCAATTATTATCTGTATAAAAATCCATCTGTAAAACCTGCTTTGTTAACCCGTTTTCAACCATGGTTTCCGTTGTTGTGGACGGACGGTAGTATTGGCGCTATCAGTACCGGCGGAATTACAGAAGAAGAAGTGAAGAACTTTTACACCGGCAACAGAATCACTTCAGTTTACGATCCGAAAAAGTTTGAAGAGATATCAACAGGTTCAAACGGCTTTGCTATCTCCCCTAAAAAAACTGCAGCGGGTAATGCTTTGTTGTACATAAACCCACACGTAACGTTTTATTTTAGGCCCGAAGTGCACATGGTAAGCGAAGAAGGATTAAATGTGTATGGCGCAGTAACATGGGGACAGTTTTTTATTTACCAAGGTTTCAATGAATACTGTGGTTGGATGCATACGAGCAACAATGTTGATGTGGCAGATATGTATGCCGAGAAAATAACAGGCAATAACAACAACATGGAATATCTTTTAGATACCCAGAAAAGAAAAGTGTTGCATAAGAATATTTCTATTAGTTACAAGAAGGGGGATCTGCTGCAGACCAAAAATATTAATGCTTTATATACACAGCATGGGCCGGTAATGGCATACAGAAATGAAAATTATATTTCTGTAAAAAGCAGCAATAGGATGATGAATGGATTGATACAAAGCTGGCAGCGCACAAAAGCGAAGGGATTGGCAGATTATACCAAAACGATGGAGCTTAAAGGTAACACCAGCAACAGTACCGTTTTTGCAGATAATAAAGGCAATATTGCTTACTGGCATGGCAACTATATACCTATAAGAAATACAAAATACAACTGGAGCAAACCGGTTGACGGAACCACTTCAGCAACAGACTGGAAAGGACTACATCCGTTAAAAGAAATCGTACAAATGATAAACCCTGCAACGGGATTTATACAAAATTGCAATTCTACGCCTTATACTGTAAGTGGCGCAAGCAGTCCGATAAAATCTAATTACCCTAAATATATGGCGCCTGATGGCGAGAATTTTAGAGCGATAAATGCTGTAAAGGTTTTGCAGAATGAAAATAGTTTTACTATTGATAATTTAATAAAAGCAGGGTATGATAAAAATCTTTCTGCGTTTGAAGTATTGATGCCGGCGTTGATAAATGCCTTTGATAAAAACATGACGCTTGCAGATAGTTTGTATGATTTGTTGAGAGAACCGATTGCATTATTAAAGCAATGGGATTACCATGTGGCTGAAAATTCTGTTGCTACAACGGTGGCTGTAGAGTGGGCGCAGCGGTTAACAGCTTCCATTAGAAAAGTATATGTAGATGAAGACGAGCCTGACCAGGTTGCTACCACCAAACAATTTGCTGCTACAGCAAAAGCGAGCGAACTTTTATTGCCATTGGCAAAAACAATCAACGATCTTAAACAGCGATATGGTTCTTGGATGGTAGAGTGGGGGAGTATTAACCGTTACCAACGCATTAGCAACGATGTGAACCAGGTGTATACAGATGCCGGAAAAAGTTACCCTGTGCAGTTTGCCTCTGCATTGTGGGGCATGCTTCCATCTTACAACAGCCGTTATTTTGAAGGTACAAACAAACGCTATGGAGTTAGTGGAAACAGTTTTATTTGTGCTGTTGAATTTGGCAAGAAGGTAAAAGCTAAATCATTGCTCGCAGGTGGCAACAGTGGCGATCCATCTTCACCACATTTTACTGATCAATTATTAATGTATACCCAGGGTAAATTTAAAGATGTATTGTTTTATAAGGAGGATGTATTGAAGCATGTGGAGCGTAAGTATATGCCTGGGCAATAGGAATGCAATACATTTTTGAATCACTATAACATTGCGGGCTAGAGAGCATTGTTGCGAAGTAGAATTGAGGTTTTTGTTGTCGCTTGATACAACAGGTCGATTTCATTTCTATATGCTTTAATGAACCATCCTAGGGTAATTTTTGAGTAAAGAGTAGGTGCAAGTTTGCTTGCATCGTCTTTATCTTTTAGTAATACAACTATATCAGCTAATAAATATATTCTCATGTAACTACACACTTAATAGCATCCACACATATTGTGTATTACTCTTCCTTTTACTTTACAACTTCTTCACGATAATCCAATTTTATAAAGTCCCTTCCTAATATAAATTTCAAGCAAGAAGCTTTAATCACATGCTGTAATTATAAACGAAGATTTGCGTTTTTGCAACAGCCTAGTAAAACTGTAAGCAACAGGAAAACTGTTTATTAAGAGACAGCAAAGCAAATATGGCACATATACGCATACTCAAGTAATAACTTAAAAATAAGTATTGAATCTAGTCAGTTCCTTATTTCTTGTAATTGTGCAACTACATCGGCATAGTCATTCTCCCCTCGGCATATAGTAAGACAACGAAATTTTAGTGGAGGTATTGAAAGCAAGTCAATTGATGATAAAAAAGTTTAATCAAACTTCATATTTGCATAATAATAATTTAATTCTCCCGTTAATTATCTACATAAAAACCCAATTCAATATCCATACAACCCTAACCATCAATACTGCGTGTATTGATAGAAAAACCAGCGTATGAACTCGCATTCTTTTTACAACGTTATTTTGTTTCGCATTCAACTTGTAAGCTGTTTTTTATTACTCAGTTTTACTTCATTCTCTCAACAAACATTGCGCACCAACTTATTTGTAGTGGGTGCAGATGGTAGTAAGACATTGATAGATGGAAACATGACCATTTACGACGATATTTACTGCAACTGCGTAAATTGGGAAGACGCATTGAAACTTACAAACCCCGGTATGAATTGGGGATTAGTAAGGAGCGGCACAACGCTGGCGGTAGAGAGAAGAAATTTTATTCCTGAAACTGATACAACCTACATACGGATGTGGAACCTGCAACAGCTCAACTTTACGATGCAGCTAGTTGGAAGTAACCTCGCAAAAACCGACAGAATTGGATATGTAAAAGATAATTTTACTGGTTTAATAACTGACATAAATTTAAATGGTACCACATATGTGGATTTTTCTGTGACAAATAATAGCGGCTCTTCAGCTCAAAATCGTTTCTCCGTTATTTTTGGGAAAAAGGCGCCCATACTACCTCCTGTAAGGTTCACAGGTATGAAACTTTTGAGAAAAGATGCACATGTAAATGTAGAGTTTGCGGTAGAAAACGAACTCCTTGTAACCAGTTATATGCTTCAGCATGCAAATGATACTGTCAATTTTAAAGACGTAAAATTAGTAGCGCCAAGAAACGGCAGTGGCAGCGAATTTTATAACGAAGATGC
>JBBREY010000072.1:0-14005 GCA_038225275.1 Chitinophagales bacterium
GTCAGTATTTAAAAAAATCTGCTCGTTCGTATTATTAAAACTACCATCATTGTTATAATCGATCCAAACTCCAAGTTGCGAGTTATTAGTATTATTAAAAACCACAACATCAAGTGTATAAGAAGTAGATGCATTTAACTGAAAGACGTCGTACCATTTATTGCTATTGTTTAAATAACCTCCATCCTGAGTAGCATTTAGCGAGTTCACAACTTTACCGGCAAGAGATATATTTAAAATTCCGGCGATGTTTGGATTAGTAAGCGTTGATACAGGTGTTGATGTCGCTGCAATTGGAGCTACAAATGGTGCCGGATAACTACCCTGGCCAGTTGCCCAAGATGAACCCAAGCTAGATCGTTGTGTTATAGCAAAAGCCGCCTGCATTCTTGCTTTTTGGTCTGATGTAAAAAGCTGATAACAGTTGGTATAATTCATATAATTCTTCTCTGTATTGTCATTATAATTCGCACCAACGCAAGGGTTGTTGCCGGTTCTACATTGAAATGCGCTAAATGGTACAGTGGCAAATTGGGGATTGGTAACGGGTTGCGTGTCCGTGCATTTATCGCCATCTGTAGCAGGTGTAGCATTACTCGGGCAAGTATTTGCTCCGGTATTTGACGGATCGTTACCTTGAAAAGGATGGTATAGATTGAGCGCATGTCCTAACTCATGGGGCAAACCTTTGTTACCGGAAACCATAGCACTATTTAAAAGAATTGTACCATCCAAATTCTGATTTGCCGCAGTTGTATTTGGCGGCATTGGAAAATAGGCATAACCAGCTATGTAACCTGCATCGCAACTGCAACCGCAAAATACACCAGTACATCCATCAATTTTATGCACTAGCCAAATGTTGTAGTATTTCTGAGAATCCCAACGTGTAAGGTTTTTTACACTTGCCTCACTAGCACCTGTGTTACCGTTGGCATTGGCTCCATTTGCACTATAGCCTGCAAGCCCTGAACCATCTACTCTATCAATACCTGTCGTGATATTGTTTGATGGATCTTTTGTGGCTAGTACAAATTTTATTTGCAGATTACCTGCTCCTAAAATGGCACCGCCAGTACCCGTCCAAGTGCCATCATACACCTGGTTTATATAATTAATTGCATCTGTAATTTGCGACGCGTTAGGAACCGCTGCATTAGTGGGACCGTCATAAATACAATGCACCACAACAGGAATATAATATAATGTTGTCGCAACCCTGTTATATAAAGTAGTTACATCTGGTTTGTGTGTTTTAATATAATTAATTATGCCGTCATCCATTTCTTGCAAAGCTCTTTTATAAGATTGGTCTTTTGCAATGAGCCTTCCTCGAGCTTCATCAGCGCCGCATCTTACTTGAGCAAAAGTTTGGGCTGTACATAATAACGAGACAGCAAATAACAAAGAGAAAGAAAATATTTTTATCATATCTAACAATTTACAACTAAAATACATAACGTCGAAACAACGTAGATTAGTATTGCTTAATAATAAAACTTATTTCAAACTATAAAAATCATATGCACTAAAAAAGCCCGCTTCCGCAGGCTTAAAATAAATTAGGAATGAAATCTACTTTGCAAATACCTTTTTCAAAATATCTGTTACCTGCGCAGCGAGGTCTTTACGGATTTTAGTTTCCTGTAAACTGATATTGTAAAACATACCTTCCAAGGCTTTTGAAGTTACATAATTAGAAAGATCTGTCTCTACCTTTTGCTGAGAAAACATATTGTATTTGCTAAAAACATCTTTCCAATATTTATCTGCATTAACCTGCTTTAATGAATTTTCAATAACTGGTTTCATCCTTTCCATTAGGGTTGCAGTAGTGGTTTTTTTTAGAAAGTCCGTTGCTGCATGATCACCCCCACGAAGAATATTTATACCATCTGTTAAAGACATTTGCTTAATAGAAGTCAGAAAAATTTCACCTACTTGTCCCGCTGCATTTTCTGCTGCTGCATTCAGCGATAAAATTGCTTTATCTACCAAAGCTCCGGCACCAATACTTCTTAGGGCTTTCTCAGCTTTTAATGCTTCTGCAGGCATCACTATTTTAATAGCCTCATTTTTTAAATATCCACCAGCAGAAGATAAAGTTTTTGTTGTGCTATCTGTAGCAACACGCAAAGCTTCTTTTAAGCCACTTACAATATCCGTATTACTTAATCCTGTGCCTGAACTACCAACCTTGTTTGTATTTAAAATACACTTTCCACCATCGTTAGCGGCTTTTTTTATTTTATCAAACATGCCTTGCGCCCGCAAATTTTGGTTTGTAAAAGCAATAAGTAAGAAAAGAATAATTGTTTTCATAAATGAGTTTTAATAAGACAACAAAGTAACCAACAAACATGCTAAGGATCGGTTAAAAATGAATAATGAGATTCCCTACCCTAGTGCAAAAAAAATGTGTATATCACTATTATATAAAAGTTGAAAAAAGATAAAAGGACGAAGGGCTGCGGTGGACTGAGCGATGTGCAAATAGGTTGGCATGCGCCAAAGGCGAATATGCCAACCTATTTGCACGGTACAGCGAAAGAGACCGAGCAAATGTTGATAATAATTACACGGCTAAAAGCCCACAATAAGAATTAAAAAATTAGTCATTATTTTTGAGCCATAACGGATTACTTTACTTTTAAAAACTAACATATGAAGATAGCTGTATTGGGTGCAGGCATGGTTGGGCGTACAATTGCAACAGATTTATCGAAGACTTTTGATGTAACATCTTTCGACATAGATGAAAAAAACTTAGCTGTTTTAAGAAACAAAACGAAGGTGTCATGTGTTGCTGCTGATTTAAATAAAAATGAAGATTTTGCTGAACTCTTAAAAGATTTTGACCTGATAGTGAACGCTGTACCAGGTTTTATGGGTTATAAAACTCTGGAGGCTATTATAAATTGCGGGAAAAATGTTGCTGATATTTCTTTTTTTCCAGAGGATGCATTGACATTAAATAAACTTGCAATTGAAAAAAACGTAACAGCCATTGTTGATTGTGGCGTTGCACCAGGCATGAGTAATTTAATTTTAGGTTACCACAATTCGTTAATGAAAATTGACAGTTTTGAATGCATGGTTGGTGGCCTCCCTAAGAAAAGAATAAAACCTTTTGAATACAAAGCACCCTTTTCGCCGATAGATGTTATTGAGGAATACACAAGACCTGCACGCTATGTGGAGAATGGTTTTGTAGTAACAAAACCTGCTTTGAGTGATGCAGAATTAATAGATTTTGAACATGCGGGCACATTGGAATCTTTTAATACCGATGGGCTGCGTAGTATTTTATTTACAATGAAACATATACCGGATATGAAAGAAAAAACACTTCGGTACCCAGGACATATTTCCTTGATACAGGCATTGATGCAGGCTGGTTTTTTTAACGAAGAAGAAATAATGGTAAAGGGAGAAAATATTCGTCCGATTGATGTTACCTCTGCTATATTATTTGACCAATGGAAAGCTGAACCGGATGAAGCAGAATTTACCATTATGAAAATAATTATTAAAGGAACCGAAAATGGCGAACAAAAAAATATAGAATATTTATTGTATGATGAATTTGATACTGCCACCCAAACTCCATCTATGAGCCGCACAACAGGTTACGCCTGCAATGCTTTCGCCAATTTAATTATCAGTAAAATGTTTGAAAAGAAAGGTGTATTTCCACCTGAACTGGTAGGAAATAATGAAGCATGTTTTAGTTTTGTAATGAATTATTTAAGAGACAGAGGGGTTGAGTACAAAAGGAGTTAAATTTTGAACAGTAATGCTTTTAATAAATTCAAATTAATTTTAGATTTTAATTATATATTCAAGGAGACTACTTACAAATGCTGTTGCTTATTTTTGGGCACCAATAAAAAATTAAAATGAAGAAAATAATTTTACTCCTTTCACTTGGAACTATTTTTATAGCGTGCAATGACGAGAAAGAAACAGAAGACCCAAGTATAACGCCCGTTAAAACAAACAGTGTAAAAACTATTGCTTACAATATTATTGCACAATATCCACACGATACAGCAAGTTACACGGAAGGTTTAGAACTTTATAAAGGAAAACTGTATGAAAGTGGTGGAGACTTTAAAAATTCATTTTTACAAGTTGGCGATTTAAAAACTGGAAAAATTGAGAAGACACACAAAATGGGGACAGACAGTATTTTTGGAGAAGGTATTTCTATTTTAAATGGAAAAATTTATCAGCTTACCTGGCAAACCCACGATGTTTATGTTTACGATGTAAAAGATGTAACAAAAGTTATTCAAAAATTTACCTGGCCTTATGAAGGATGGGGAATGACTAATAACGGTACAGATTTAATTATTACAACTGGCGGAACGGATATGTATTTTGTAGATCCAACCAATTTTAAAATAAAGAATACGGTACACATCCACGATGATAATGGCCCTGTTGACAGTGTAAACGAACTAGAATATGTAGATGGTTTTGTTTATGGAAATGTGTACACTTATAAAGATATTTTAAAGATAAACCCGCAAACGGGTGCCGTTGTTGGTAAAATGAATTTTAATAATTTACCCGGTACCGATAGCATCCCTGGCAGAACAGAATACTTTAATGGAATTGCTTACGACAGCACTAGCAAATCCTTTTTTATTACAGGAAAAAGATGGCCGAAGATTTATGAGTTAAAACTGAACTAAGATTTTTCTAAAATGTAAATTAAAGAACTGCATTTTTTTGAGTTGAACATGGTTTTAAGATTTGAAATCAATCCAACTAAAAATGCATTGACCAGATTTCCTTTTCCATTTTTATACTGTTCACTAAGCATGCTCACATAAAAACTATCGAACCACATTGGCTTTGTTTTCTTAATGGCTAAACCATGCTGCTCCACTAAATTTTGCATACTTGCAGGTGAGAAATGATACAAATGCCTCGGCACATCATACGCCGCCCAAAATTTGCCATAGTGTTGTGCATCATAGCCTGTATAATTGGGCACAGCAATAAAAATTTTCCCTTTGTCTGTCAGCATATTTTTTAACTGCGCCACGTATTCATGCAGCTGGTGCACATGTTCTAACACATGCCACATTGTTATAGCGTCGTAACTGTTGTTTGGCAAATTGAAAATATCGTGTGATGCCTGTGGCGCAATACCATAAAGACTTTTAGCTTTTGCTCTTGCTGTTTCGTCAGGCTCTAAACCTGTTGTTACCCAGCCATTGGTTTTCATAGTATTTAAAAAAGCACCGGTACCACATCCTATGTCTAACACACTTCCTTTAGAGGTTCCAGTTTCATTTTCAATTAAATTCTTCTTGGCTTGCAATGTTTTTTTTCTAATGGAATGGTAGAGTTTATTTACTAATCCGACCTGTGTATCGCTGTGAGAGATATAATTTTCTGAAGCATAATACTTACCGATCTCATTTTGTTCAGCTACATTTTGGGTAAATAATAAAGTACAGTTTTTACATTCAACTACGCTAAAAAATTCTCCCGAAACAGTATAATCTTTTGCTGAAAAAATTTCTTCTATTTGATTGCTTTTGCAAACCGGACAGCATGTGTATTTGACCATTAAACTTATTTATGGAATATTATTATACTGATTGGTGGGTTTGCTTATTTCGTATTTGTGGGAAATTCCAAATGAGCTATTCTTATTGTCACCATTTAAATAAATTAGTATCATAACAGCAGAAGCAACAAAAATTACTAATGCCCATATCCACCATTTATCCTTCTCAATAGCTACTGAATCAGTAAAAAATTCGGTCATTGAGTTTCTGTCAGTTTCTTTGTCGCCAACTAAAATTGAGTGCGAATCGTCAGGATGAATAACTCTTTCAGCATAAACTGACGGTGTGAAAATTTCTATCTCTTTAACTTCTTCGAATAACAGTTTATTGTTTTGTGACTTTGTAAATACTCCAACATTATCGAGTAAAAATTCTTGCCCTTCTTTTAGATTTAATATTTCACTTGAAATATTTTTTAACTGATAAGCAGCCTCATCAAAACTGATATTCTTACTTGCAGCAATGTATTCTGTTACATTTTTACTATTAGTAATCTCATTAGAAAAAATGATTTTATTTATAGGAGCATGTATTTTTTGAACTCCCATTTCTAATGCAGCGGACTCAGTTTTTATGTGCAAAGTACCAATTTGTGGCAAAGCACAATTTTTATATTGAAAGAGATAATTCGCCAGGAGCTTTTGCATAATGCAATAATAAAACTAACTTATTAAAAACGCAATAAAATTCCGCCAAGAAAATTAGCTCCATACACTTCATAATTATGCCAGCGCTCGTATTTACTATTCAAAATGTTGTTTGCATCAGCCCATACAGAAAAGTTTTTATTTAGTTTTATCTCTACACCAGCACTCAAATCAGTGCCACCATTCATAGAAACCGACTTATTCCCTTTTGCTAAATAATTACTTCCCTCAAAAACATACAGATCAGACTTAATCAACACAGTTTTAAATGCCCACCACCTCAATGAACTTTTTATTTCTACAGGCATTGTATGCCAGGCTCTGTCATTGGTGGTGAAGGAAGTGTACCCATTGAAAGTTACACCTGCAGTCAACGAAAATTTATCTTGGTTTATATAACCAAGATCTCCGTGTATCCTAAAATTATTTACACTTGTTTCATTGCTTATTTTAAAAGATTTATTATCTGTGGCAGTGTCGTTAATAAAGAAAGGTAAATTCTTATACCGCACCAATCCGGCTTTGGCGCTTACATTAAAATGCTTTGCAACACTTGCTTTTAGCCCACCATAATATTCTGTCTCTTTGGTATTTAATTGTTCAAAAACAGGAGATAAATATGGATTTATTTGAGTTAGATTTTTATAACTGTTCTTTACCAAACGCCCTACCCAACCAGCCTGCAGCGCAAAACTTTTATTAGGCACTTGTACTTCGGCATAAATATCAGGCATTAACTCATAATTTTTATTATTCCATGCCTGCGTAATGCCTGCATTTATTTTAAAAAGATTGTCATGATAGTTTAGCGATGGTGTTATCTGTAAAATATTATTTGAGATCTTAACGTTATTTGGAACTGTATTACGAGTTGCATAATCTGTTAGGTCGGCTTTCAATACAACTTTAGCGGTTAAATTTTCCGTGATATTTTTATCAAAAGGCAGTGTAATAATGGCATCTGTTTCATTCACTTTATCCTTGCTGCTAAACAAATTCAATTCTACATTTGCATTGTAATTTATGCCCAAACTATTAGGTTGTGTGTTTTTAAAACCTCCCCTCATAGTTACATTTTGAAATCGCTGGCGTATTGAATCTTTATTAAAACTTAACACCTTATGATCGTAGCCGTAGAGATGATAAGTATTGGCATTTACCTCTAAGCCACCATACAACTCATTTTTTTCAAAAAAGTAACTGCCCGCTGCCTTTACATTAAATTGATAATAGTCCTGATTTACAATATTACCCTTTGAACCGATGTAGTTTCCTGTAAGATTCAACAAACTCTTCTTACCGTCACCAATACTTACACCTGCACTTATATAAGGAGTTGCAAAATTTCCGTAACCAACTTTTAAAAACCTCCTGTTACCCAAATACAAATTAGTATCCTGCTCAAGCGCAAGTGGCTTTAAGGAAATTGGGCTATATGCGTAAAATAGATTTTGAGATGGTATTTTGTAAACAAGTTTTGGTGTAGATGTGTCAGCCGACAATTGCGAACCAGTAAAATTAATTTTTACTGCATTTTTCAAAACAGGTTTATACGACGAATTAATATCTATCGATTGCGTCTTCTTAGGTTCCTGCGCATATGCAGATTGCACGCTTGCGAAACAAAAAATAACCAATATTAGTCTGCTCACTTTACTTTTTATTTTAATTAAAAACATATTAGTCATTAATTTTAGATTGTATTTTTTCAGCTTCAATCGCCTTGTCTAATTTTGTTTGTGCTTCTATTTTTAGTGCCTCGATGGATGCATTTTTTGCAATGCTTTCGTAAGTTGCCTTCGCATTGAAATAATCTTTTTGCTGCATGAAAATATCGCCCAATAAAATATATGATTTGGTTACCCATTCATCGTAGCCGGTTTCTTTAATGGTTGCAAGTGCAGCCTTTTCTGCTGCAGCCAAATTATTTTGAGAGAACAGACAGTTTGCAATTTCATATCTCGCTTCTGCTCCCCAGGCCGCTTTATTTATAGCAACAACAGCTTTAAATGCTGTAATAGCAGCAGCACAATCACCTCCAATTTGTGCAGATTTTCCAAGTACTAAATTTCCGATAGATTTATCATCAGTACTCAATCCCTTTTTTGTAAGTAATTCTTTTGATGCAACAAATGCTTCTGTATAATCTTTCAACTGATAAAAGCTCCGTACCAATCCTCTTAAAGCTTCCAGCTTATTATCTTGGTTTACTGCGTTTGCATTCAGTGATTCAAAATACTTTTTTGCATCTGCATAATTTTTTGTTTCAAAGTAAGAAATTCGTGCAGCTTCCAATGTTGCTTTTTCAAAATATTTACTGTTTCCTTTTGCATTTACAAATGCATAACCAAACAGCGCATTTGCAAAGTCTTTATTTTTTTGATAACATTCACTTCGTTGAAAATAAGCATCAACCAAATAAGCACCCGCAGCATATTTAGTTATATAATTATTGAATCCTGTAATAGATGCAGCGCAATCTCCCACGTTGTATTTATTAAACGCCGCAGCATAAGAAAGTGAATCTGCCTCTGACATAGAAACAGTTTTTCCATTTTCATTCATCAGTTTTACATACTCATCAGGCTTACCTTCCTCTACATAAATACTTTTTACAATATCCAAAGCTTCGTCTGCCTCGGCAGATTGAGGATATGTTTTTATAAGTTGAGCATAGCTTTTTAATGCTTCGCCATTGTTGCTGCTGTTATAATATGCAAGACCTAATTTTAGCAATGCTCTTGGTTTTAAACCTCCATCATTGGATGATAAAACCGCATTTAAATAAGGTACTGCGTCATTAAATTTTTCATCAGCTATATAAGTCAATGCAATCTCCAGATTTATATCTTGCTTCAAATTACTTCTTGGATATTGCTTATTTACATTGTTTAAAATAGCAATCTTTTCTGTACTGTTTTTTATTCCTGCAATCATTGCTTTCTGGTACATAGCATAATCACTTTGTGGCGATGCAGCAGCAATAGCAGCATCGTACATAGCATTAGCACGTGGCAAATCTTTTTGCATATAATATGCATCAGCATTGCGTAAAAATGCATCATGCTCCAGAGGGGTTGATGAAGCAGTCACAGTTTTTGCAACCTGCTCAAAATATTGAGAAGCCCTTTTATAATCTTCTTTTTGAAACCAGCTGTAACCCATATTATACCTAGCTGTTTGTTGGTTTGCTTCACCCTGGCTGGGTACTCCGCTTTGTAAAAAAATCGTAAGGTATCTCACGGCATCATCATAGCGTTGCTGACGGTAAGCAATTTCACCTCTCCAAAAATTAGCATACGCTGCATCCTTTCCGGCATTTGCATCACTGATCGTTTTTGCAAACAATTCATCCGCTCTGGTAAGCTGTTGGTCATTTACATACTCAATGGCTTTACCATACAAAATTGTATGATACACTTTTTGCATGGCAACCGTAGGTTTGTCTATAGATTGATACAAGGAAAGCGCATCTGTAAAATTATTTGTACGGGCAAGCAATGAAACCAATATCTCCTTAGCTTCGGTATCGTATTCCGAACCCGGATAATTTTTTAAATAGTTTTTAATTTCATTTAAGGCAACGTTCTGGTAACCCAATTCGTAAGATAATTTTGCGTAATTAAACCTTGAAACCTTTTGCTGAAGTGCATTGCTGCTGTTAAATGAACTGAATTGAAAAGCAGTTCGTGCATTTGTTTTATCGCCGGTTTTTAAATACAAATCACCCAACAAATACATGCTGTTTTGCCCCATAGAATCCTTCTCGTTGCTCAACTGTTTAAACCCTTCAATCGCTTTTTGCGTATTGCCTGCTGTGTAATAACAAAAACTTAATTCATACAAAATATCTTTAGAAATTTTATCCGTGCTGTTTACATATGCTTCCAATAACGGCAATGCTTTGTCATATTCTTTTTTCTCAAAATAAATCTGACCAATTAGTAAGCGCAATTGCTTGTCGTAATACAATTGTGTTTTACGGGTGAGTACACTTTCTCCGTACCGCAAAGCCTCATCTTTTTTACCCTGAAAATAATAGATCTCAGCAATGTAATAAGGAACTACACCTTTGTATTCATCAAAAGTTTCTACCAATTTAAATGCTAATAACGCTTCGCTGTATTGTTTATCGTAATAACTTATAAAGCCATAATAGTAGTTTGCCGGAATGTAATATTTGCCGGAAGAGAGTTGGTGAATTTCATTAAACAATGGTATAGCCGAAGCAAATTGTTTCAGATTAAAATAGGAATATGCTTTTTCAAACTTAGCATCCGCAATCTGTTCATTGTTTAAGTTTTCTACTCCTGCATTATCAAATGCAGCAATCGCATTGGCAAAATCATTCTTTAAAAAATAATAATGCGCCAGGTGAAAACTCATTATCTGGCTGCGTGGTTCATTGTTCACACTGTTTATAAAAAGAATTGCATCTTGTTTACCAATATCCTGCAGCAGTTTCAATTCGCACAGGGCGTTGTAATAATCTATGTCATCATTTAAGTATGCTTGATCAGTTTTTTTATTAGACTGGTATTTTAATTTTAATTCTTTTACCAGCGGATATGCAAATGCATACTGCTCTTTGGCAATAAATTCTTTTGCAGTTTTATAATCTTTTTCATCGTCTGTAACAACGTGGGTAGGTTGTGCAAACAAAGCACAGGTAAGCATTACAGCAAAAAATGTAAGAAAGTGTTTTTTATGCATCAGTTGTTTAAAATTGTAGTTAAAAGCTATCTGGTTATTGAACGCTGACTTAGCAAAGATTATACCGATTAGAAATAAATAAAAATCGGATATTGCGCAATGTAAACAAATGAAAAGTATTTTTACTTTGCTGTTAAAGACTTGATAAAAGAATAATTTTTTTAATCCATATTTACCAAAAACCAAAACCAACCAAAAATGAGAAGATTACTTTCCATTAAATACTCAGCAGGAGCATTTAATACAGCCATGTTATTTTTACGAATTGTAGCCGGTGGGCTCATGCTCGTGCATGGATATGATAAAATGGTGCACTTTAATGAAACCGCAGCTCACATGATGAATTTTATGGGCATTGGCTCAAAAGCAAGTACCGCTTTGGTAATCTTTGCAGAGTTCTTTTGTAGCATGCTCCTCATACTTGGCTTGTTTACAAGGCTCGCCTGCATTCCATTAATCATTTGCATGAGCGTTGCTCTTTTTATGGCGCACAAAGGAGATTTTTTAGGTCAAGGGCAAGTAGCTGCATTATTTTTAACCTGCTATATTGTGTTACTGCTTCTAGGCGCAGGTAAAGTAAGTGTAGATAGTATGATAAGTAAATAATTCTTTTTGTGAATAGGGAGTGGTCAATAGTGAATATGTTATTTGTTATTGACCATTTTTGTTTGGGGCTGTGACCAATAAAACTTTAATGGTCTTTTGTCCGGGCTTTACATTCCTATCTTTTTGTTCCGCCAACGGCGCATCACAAAAAGCATATCCATTGCAATCCCGCAGCCTTTCAGCAGTTTATCATTATTGAACTTTAAAATAGTAACAGCAATATTTTCTGAAACAAAAATTAGCGCAATAAAAACAAATCCAACAAAACAAACACAGCAAACACAACAGATGCAATACCATTGGCTGTCATAAAAGCAACATTCACTCGGCTTAAATCTGTAGATTTTACAATAGCATGCTGGTAAATAAGCATTCCGCAAAACACTGCCGTACCCATCCAATAAAACCAACTGAAGTGTCCGTAAAAGCCTGCATAAATTACTGCAGCAGCACTAAATAAATGAAGCAGCGAAGAAATATTCAACGCCTTTTGAGTTCCTACAAATGCAGGAATAGAGTACAAATTATTTTCTTTGTCAAAAGCTTCATCTTGCAATGCAAAAATAATATCAAAGCCACTTACCCAACAAACCACCGCTATTGAAAATAAAATAGGTAAGAAAGCGAAAACACCCGTCACTGCTAAGTATGCTCCGATTGGCGCCAGGCTTAAACCAACACCTAACACCAAGTGACATAAAAAAGTAAACCGCTTAGTATAACTGTAAAACAGAATTACGAACAATGCCACCGGAGATAAATAAAAACAAATATTGTTTATAAAATAAGTACAGATTATAAACAACACACACATTAAAATAGTAAAGAACAAAGCGTTTTTTTCTGATATAATTCCGGCAGGTATTTCACGAATAGCAGTACGTGGATTTTTCGCATCAAACTGCCTATCTAGGTAGCGGTTGAATGCCATAGCTGCAGAACGGGCTGTTATCATACAAAAAAGAACAAGAATTAATGTAATAACATGATAGTTTACCAGTGCGCTTGTGAAAGAAGTTTCATCAAATTGTGTTTCTCTATACTCTAGAACAATTTGATTAAATCCTAAAAAAAATCCAATAATTGCAAATGGCATTGCAAAAATGGTATGCGAAAACTTTATAAGAGAAAGGTAATTTTTTATTGAAGGCATGTAATTAAATCAATTATTTTTAAAATGTTACAGAGGAGAAGTTCAACTTTTTATTTGAGTAATGCGGCTTCTTGTGCGCACAATCTCCCACAATACAACACCCGCAGCAGTAGCAATGTTTAAAGAATGTTTTGTACCCAACTGTGGTATCTCAATACAGCCATCGCATTTTTCAATGGTCGATAATTCTACCCCACTTACCTCGTTACCAAAAATTACAGCAATCTTTTCATCATCATCAAAATTGCATTGCTGCAGCATCTTACTGTTTACCACCTGCTCCACTGCATATACTTTATAACCTTTTTCTTTTAAAACAGCAATTGCCTCATCCGCATTCGCAAAATGTTTCCACTCCACGGTATCCTCTGCACCAAGCGCTGTCTTTTTTATCTCTTTATGTGGTGGAGTACAGGTGTAGCCGGTTATGTAAATGGCTTCCAACAAAAATGCATCTGCTGTTCTAAAAACACTTCCTACGTTATAGGCACTTCTAATATTTTCCAGCACAGCAATTACCGGTGTCTTCTCCGTTCTTTTAAATTCTTCGGGACTAATCCTGTTCAGGTCATCCATACTCAGCTTCTGCATCATGAAGGAATTGTTTCACCTTTAGAAATTTGCATGCTTAATTTTAGATCGGCAAAAGCACCTGCAGCTTTTACAAAGTTTACAAATAATGGGTGTGGGTTTTCAACGGTGCTTTTAAGTTCAGGGTGATATTGCACGCCAATAAAATATGGATGACCTTCTAGTTCGACAATCTCCACCAATTTGGATGCAGGATTTCTTCCACTTGCCAATAAACCTGCCTGCTCAAAATCATTTATGTAATTATTATTAAACTCCCAGCGATGGCGGTGACGCTCACTGATCAATTCACTCTCATAAATCTTGTGCGCAAGTGTGTTGGGCGCTATTTCGCAAGGGTACGCACCAAGCCTCATTGTACCACCTTTTTTCTTCACTTTTTTCTGTTCATCCATCAATGCTATAACCGGGAACGGCGTAGAAGGGTCCATTTCTGTGCTATGTGCCTGCGACCAACCTAATACATTTCTTGCATATTCTATTACTGCCATTTGCATACCTAAACAAATTCCAAAGAATGGTAACCCATTTTCACGAGCATATTTTACAGCAATAATTTTCCCTTCAATACCTCTGTTTCCAAAGCCAGGAGCTACCAATAAGCCATCAAGACCCTGAAGTTTTTCAACAACATTTTCATCAGTAATAAATTCACTGTGCACATTTACTACTTGTACTTTTACCTCGTTCATTGCACCAGCATGAAC
>JBBREY010000073.1:0-13377 GCA_038225275.1 Chitinophagales bacterium
TCACCAACCGAAAGTCATATTAAACGTTGTTGGTGGCGACACCAACCACTAAGAAAAAGTTTTAATTCAAGCTTACTAAAAAAGTACTTCTCTTAGCCCTGTTTCATGGCACACGCAAAATCAAAAATGATTTATAAGTTTCGTATGCTACGAATCGGACTGGCGAAGCAATTTTCAATATTTGATATCTTCATTACTAGAGCAAAAGTTGCATGAGCCACGCACCTCGGCCGAGGCAAAATGTTCAACAAGTGTACAATCAAATTCTAAATGCTCAAGTCGCCACTTGTACTCCATTTTGCCAAGCCCCTTTAAGTGCTATTAATATGATCTGGTTATGCGTTTGGATAATCTGTAAATCCAATTGTATCACCCGAGTAGAAAGTGTTGCTGTCAGCTTTCGTCAATTCAATATTGTTTTCAAAACGGTTTACCAGATCTGGATTTGAAATATAAGGAACACCGAATGAAATAATATCAGCTTCATTATTTATTAAAACTTGTTCAGCTCTTTCTTTATTATAACCACCATTGCGTATTAAAATGTTTGAAAAATTAGCCCTGATATTTATCAATAATTCTCTCCCCTCATCTGATGCCAAACCTGCATATTCCACGATGTGTAAATAGGCAATGTTCAATTTATTTAATTCAGTTGCTAAGAAAGCATAAGTATTTGCAGTTTCAGAATATAAAGGCATATTATTGAATTGACAATAAGGTGAAAGTCTAACACCTAACTTTTCAAAACCAATAGCAGTTCCTACTCTTTGAACTAGTTCTAACAAAAATTTTGTTCTGTTACTCAATGACCCACCATAATCATCGGTACGAAGATTGGTTTGAGGGTTTATAAATTGTTCAATTAAATAACCGTTTGCTCCGTGTAATTCTACACCATCAAAACCTGCTTTGATGGCATTTTGTGAAGCTATTACAAATTCTTCAATCGTTTGCTCTATTTCCTCCGCTGTCATTTCTTTTGGTGAATCCGTTTTCTGCATACCTTCTGAATCTGTCCACATATCTGCATTGGCACTAATTGCTGATGGTGCTAATAGTGTAGCTCCTGTAATCATATTTGCACTGTGACCAACTCTACCTACGTGCATTAGCTGTGCAAAGAAAACGGTGTTGCCTTCTTTAGCCTCATTCGTCACCTGTTTCCATCCGCTTATTTGTTCGTCAGAGTAAATACCTGGCGTACGGGCATAACCAATTCCGTTTTTGCTTGGTGCAATTCCTTCAGAAATAATTAAACCTGCATTGTTTCTTTGTTTATAATAAGTCGCTATAGAGCTGTTTGGAAGATTTCCAATGGCTCTGCAACGGGTCATTGGTGCCATTGCCACCCTATTTTTTAATGATAGCCCGGCTTTTGAGATAGGCTGTAATAATTTCAAATTACTCTTCATAAAATTTATTTATTTTTTGAGACTGCAAATGTACATTTGTACTTTCTTAAAAACAAGTACTAACTAAAAGGTAAGTGTACAATGATTGAAAAAAAAGGAATGTCCACAAATAGTTTGAATAGCAAATTAATGTTGGAATGTCCGCTTTCTTATACAATAGAAATGATTGGTGGAAGATGGAAAACTATTATTCTTTATCGGTTACGACAGGAGCCGATAAGGTTTGGTCAATTAAAAAAATTGATACCATCCATTACCGAAAAAATGTTGGCGCAGCAATTAAAACAATTAGAATATGATAGGTTAATTGTGAGAGATGCCAAAGAGATCATTCCTCCGCACGTGGAATATTATTTGTCAGAAAGTGGCAAGACATTACTTCCAATTTTGTTGTCAATGGCTGACTGGGGGCAAATTCATCATCCAGGTTTAAAAAATGCTGAATAGTGAAGTGTTACTGCGGCACTGCAACTAAATCGATAGGTTTTTATTCAATTATCGGTTGCAATCCTCTTCAACTAAAACCCTAAGTCTCGGTTCGTGTACCACTAAACGAAATTTTATTCACCATGCGAAAAGGTACATATCAAGCGCTATGGTTAAAACAGATTTATTAAAAATACAAGCAATCGTATGATAGTTATTATTGGTGCCGGCATAGCGGGTTTAACCTGTGCAAAATATTTAAAAGAGAACGCTATTGAAGCAGTAGTACTCGAAGCTTCCGATGCAGTAGGCGGAAGGGTGCGAACCGATAAGATCGATGGTTTTACACTCGACCGAGGTTTTCAGGTATTACTTACGTCCTATCCGGAAGCTACCAAAATATTGGATTACGATGCATTGAAGTTGAAAATACTGCCGAGTGGCGCACGCATTCGATTGGGTAATGAATACCATGTAATGCCTAACCCGTTAAAAAATTGGACAACGACTCCGCAAGCACTGTTCGCACCCGTGGGAAATTTATGGGATAAACTGAAGGTGCTACAGCTTAATATAAAACTCAGAAACGCCCAAGATCCTACCGTTGCTGCGACTGCTAAAAAGCAAACAACTTTGGCGTTTTTAAAAGAATTTGGTTATTCGGATAAGATCATAAATCGTTTTTATAAACCATTTTTCCGAGGCGTTTTTTTGGAAAAAGAGTTGAACACCGATGCGCAATTTTTCAAATTTTTGTTTAGTCAATTTGCAAAGGGCAACGTGGTAGTGCCGGCGGACGGAATGCAAGCCATTCCCGAACAAATGGCATCTTATCTTTCACCCAATCAAATAAGGTTGCAAACCCGGGTGGAAAAAATAGAAGGCAAAAAAGTGGTCCTTGAAAACGGGGAGACTTTAACGGCTGATACGATCGTGATTGCAACAGACGCCTATGCAGCAGACCGCTTGTTGGGAAGAAGCCAGCGAACTACTTATAACAGCACTGATTGCTTGTATTTTACTTGTGATACACCTTTCGAATTGTTTAATATACCGTACCTCATCATCAATGCCAATGAAGATGAAATTATTCACCACATAGTGGATTTATCTACATTTGCGCCAAGCTATGCACCTGAAGGAAAAGCACTGATTTCTGTGAGTGTGGTAGGAAAGAATACATTTTCAGAAAATGAATTGTTAGAAAAAGTACAGCAAGAACTACAACAATGGTTTGGCGAAAAATATAAATGGCAACATCTTCGCACTTATCGGATACCCGAAGCATTGCCGCAATATTTTGATCAACGTTCAGCAAATAGTTCCTTGAAAATAAATGATTTTATGTATCAATGTGGTGATCACACAGCGTATCCTTCACTAAATGCTGCAATGAAAACAGGTAGAGAAGTTGCTGAAATGATAGTACAAAAGCAGGCAGATTGAAGTGAGTCTCCGCCATGGTTTGAGGCATACGAAAATACCACGAATAATGGCGACACAGTAACTCAGCAAACGTTGCGTGAGCCATGCAACAAGGCAAAAGATAAGTTTCATATTTTGCCTTATATAAATTCTAAAAACGCTTCACGTATCCTTATTATCTTTATCAAAAAGCACCATGCAAAAACTCCTCATCGCTTTGTTGATACTAACTGTAACTGCCTGTGCTCAAAAAAAATCAGGAGACGATAGAGCTAGTCAAATTGTTAACCAATGCATCGAAGTGTATGGCGGAGAAAATTACAACGATATGGATGTTTCCTTCACCTTCAGAAAAATTAGGATAAACCTAAAACAGAAAGCAGGTATTTTTTTATATGAACGAACTTCAACAGATTCAGTAAACAATGAAATACATGATATGCTCAGCAATGATTCTTTTACCAGAGCGATAAACGGAACAAAGGAAAAATTAACTCAAAAGGATAATGACAAATACAAAGAATCATTAAATTCTGTTGCCTACTTTGCTTTATTGCCTTATAAATTAAAAGAGCCGGCAGCCAACCTCAAATACTTGGGCGAAACAATTATTGATAACAAGAAATATGATAAAATCGAGGTTTCATTTAATGAAGCAGGCGGCGGAAAAGATTACAAAGATGTTTTTTGTTATTGGATTGCACAGGCTGAGCATACAATGGATTATATAGCTTACTCAAATGGTGGTCCTCGATTTAGAAAAGCTATAAAAAGAGAAAAAGTAGATGGTATAATTTTTCAGGATTACGAAAATTATGAAATTTCTGACACCAATATCGCAGTATCCAATTATGACAATGCCTTTAAAGACGGTAAAGTAAAGTTGCTTTCCACCATTGAGCAAAGTAATTATTCATCGGGTAAAACAAACAAACAAAAATAACTGTAATGACTCCCCTTTGGTTTGTAGCACATCAAGTATTCACTGCCATAGAGTTAAGCGCAGCCTCTATAACTATTTTTAATAAGAATGAGTTTTAACTCATTATTTACTCCACCTCGGACTTAATTCGTGGCACAAGAAACATTCGTCATTAGTACCTATCAATAAGTTGTTCATTATAGTGCTCTGCAAGCAATGGCAGCCATCTGTGTATAGTAGCGATAAAGATTTATTTGTAGTGTTGCATGAGTTGCAAAGTTGCTGTTGCATGGTATTAGATAATCAATTTTAGCTAGGAGTAGAATAGGTTTTGTTTGGTGTGGCATTAACGATGGCGATAAGGATTAGTGCACGCTATTCTACATTTATTTCAGGTACCTTCTCATAATTAAATAAGTCAACCGCACATTTAAATAGGCAAAATATTCCAATGATGACAATACCGCTGTAAGCGCCCAGAGAAGTTTGTCTTATCAAAAAAGTACTGCCGAATGACCCCAAAACAACAACGAGGTGTATAATGATTAGCTTACTATCAAACCACGAAGCATATTGCTCCGGTACCGCAGTAATGAAAGTTCTGTTTCTAAAAAAGTAAAACAGCAGGTAGTATCCCTGTGCAAAAATGCTGATCAATAAACTCAGGTTAAAAAACCTGTTCTGAAAAAGCAGGGTGGTTAGCACTCCACTTTTGTCGGTGTTGTTATTAGCTACATAGCCGATAAAAGTAATGATGAAAATGGAGTAAAATAAAAAGATGCCGATGCGTACCAGCAAATACCTAAAGGCCTTTCCTATGTGATAAACCATCGCTGCGTCCGTTTGCGTTACAGCTAGATCACGGTGCTGACTAAACACAATCTTTATGCAGTTAAATACAGCCATGATCAATGTCTCCATCCAAAAGAACCACAAAGCTTCAAAAGGTTGCCAGTTAAAAAAAATAGCACCAGCCAAAGGTGCAAGGTTAAATGCTATGATGAATAAAACAGATAGCCGATTGTTCATGCTGTAAAATAGCACAGTTTCAGGTTGCCACATATACCCACCGGTACGGAACTTATGTCGGTTGTTTCACAGAAAACGATAAAGAAAAATATCTTGTTTTGTACTTGTAGAGGTACCTCCGTCTTCATTCCTACCACACCAAACATCCTCACACCAGTAATCAAACAAAACTTTACTCCTACCTAATTAAAATAGCCATAAATTTATAATTCAACAGAACGTCCCCATTCTATATAATCAAACTCATGAGTACAAAGCATTTTTTATTAAGCGCATGGCTGTTTATTTCAGCAGTAGCAAACGCACAAAACAACCCATCAGGTAATTTTAAAGTCGACTACGAAAAGTTCACGCTCGCAAACGGCTTGCAAGTCGTATTTCACATCGATCGTTCTGACCCGGTTGTAGCAGTATCACTTACTGCACATGTAGGTTCTGCAAGGGAAAAGCAGGGCCGCACAGGCTTTGCACATTTGTTTGAACACCTGTTGTTTTTAGAATCAGAAAACCTCGGCAAAGGCGGGCTCGATAAAATGACATCCAGAATAGGCGGCTCCGGCGCTAACGGTTCCACCAATACCGACCGTACAAATTTTCTGCAGACGGTACCAAACGATGCGCTGGAAAAAATGTTATGGGCGGAAGCCGATAAACTTGGGTGGTTCATTAATACCGTTACTGATCCCGTATTGGCAAAAGAAAAACAGGTGGTAAAAAATGAAAAGCGCCAGAGCTATGACAACGTTCCTTACGGCCATACTTCATATGTGTTGGATAAAGCAGTGTACCCGGCTGACCATCCATACAACTGGCAGGTTATAGGATCGCTCGATGATCTTCAAAACGCTACCCTTGCCGATGTAAAAGAGTTTTTTAGAAAATGGTATGTACCCAATAATGTAACACTGGTTGTAGCAGGAGATTTCGATAAAGTAACGGCCCGCAAGTGGGTGGAAAAATATTTTAATGAAATAAAAAGAGGAGAAACAATTGCGCCTTTACAAAAAAAACCGGGAGTAATAAACAACACCATAAAGCTGTACCACGAAGATAATTTTGCCAACCTGCCCGAGCTTACTATGGCATGGGTAACGGTAGAAGAATTTAATGCTGACAGTTATCCTTTGCAGGTACTGGCACAATATCTTTCAGACGGTAAAAAAGCACCATTGTATAAAGTACTGGTAGAAGATAAAAAACTTACACCTGCTTTGCAGATGTACAACGGCACTGCTGAACTGGCCGGAAAGATGGAACTTTCTGTACGAGCATTTTCAGATAAAGACCTGGATGAAGTGCTTGCCGGCATCAACGAAGGCTTTGCCAAATTTGAAAAAGAAGGCATTTCAGAAAAAGACCTCAGTAGAATAAAAGCGGGGCTGGAAACACAGTTTTACAATTCACTCTCAAGTGTGTTGGGCAAGGGTGTGCAGCTGGCAAAGTATAATATTTTTGCCGGCGACCCGGGCTATATCTCCAAAGACATAAACAATACACTCGCCGTTACCACAGCAGATGTGATGAGGGTTTATAATAAATACATCAAGAACAAAAATTTCGTAGCTACGAGCTTTGTACCAAAGGGTAAAACAGCGCTTGCGCTTGATGGGGCTGCAAAAGCCGATGTGGTGGAAGAAGCAATTGTACAAGGCGCTGAAGACAAAGTTGACCCATCAGCAAATGCAACATATACCCCAACGCCCTCAACGTTTGACAGAAGCAAAGAACCGCCTTATGGTAAAGCACCGCAGGTAAAAATGCCCGTAATCTGGAACGATAAACTTGCGAACGGTGCAGGCATTTCAGGCATAGAAAACAACGAAGTGCCGCTGGTACAAATGCAATTGGTAATAAATGGCGGCTTGTTGTTGGAAGACAAAAACAAAGTTGGTGTATCAAACCTAATGGCAAAAATGCTGATGCAGGGTACCGCTAAAAAAACGCCTGAGCAACTTGAAGAAGCCATTGACCAGTTGGGAGCAAGCATAAATGTAGCAGCAACCACAGAAGATGTGCGGATGAGCATAAATGGCCTTGCCAAAAACTACAAAGCCATCATGGCGCTTGGACAAGAAATATTGCTGCAACCAAGGTGGGATGAAAAAGAATTTCTTCGCCTAAAACAAAGTGTAATAAGCCAGTTAAAGCAGCAGGAAGCCAACCCCAACGCTATTGCCCAAAACAACTACAGCAAATTAATTTATGGCGCAGAAAATATTCGCTCAAGAAATATACTTGGTACAATTGAGTCGGTAAATGCGATAACACTCGACGATCTTAAAGCGTATTACAGAAAAAATATTTCACCTGCTGTTGCACATATTTTTGTGGTGGGTTCTTTAAACAAGGCAGCTATTATTGCGCCGCTTGCAGGTGTTGCAAAAAGATGGGAAAGCAAGGCGGTTATTATACCTGCTTATGCTGCTCCAAAAGCACCTGAAAAATCACAGGTATATTTTTACGATGTGCCCGGCGCAAAGCAATCAGTTATTAGATTTGGTTATCGTGCACTTGCAGTAACAGATAAAGATTATTACCCTGCCACAGTAATGAATTATATACTCGGTGGTGGTGGCTTTGCCTCACAGCTCACACAGCAGTTGCGGGAAGGTAAGGGGTATGCGTACGGCATCAGTTCAAGTTTTTCAGGCACAAAGGCTGCAGGTCCATTTACCATTGCAAGCAGTGTACGGTCTAATATAACGTTGGAGGCAGCGCAGTTAATAAAAGACATCTTACAGAATTTTGGCAAGAATTACACAGCCAAAGATCTGGAAACCACCAAGAGCTTTTTAATAAAAAGCAATGCACGGGCATTTGAAACGGCGGGCTCAAAACTCGGTATGTTGGAAAGTATACACAAGTACAACTTTAGCCCTGGCTACATAAAAGAAAGAGAAGCCATCGTGCAGAGGATGACGGTGGAAGAAATAAGGAATCTAGCAAGCAAATACCTTACTACCAACAGCATGATATGGTTGGTAGTAGGCGATGCAAAAACACAGTTGGAAAGGTTAAAAGAATTGGGTTTTGGCGAAGCGGTTTTGTTGAATGGAAAATAAAAGATAAAAATTTATGGCAAGAATTTTCATAACCGGCTCGGCAGATGGTCTTGGCCAATTGGCAGCTAAGGAACTAATTAAACAAGGTCACGAGGTTGTGCTACATGCACGTAATGAAATGAGAGGCAAAGAAGCGTTCACACAATTACCTGGTGCAGAAACTGTCGTAACAGGTGACCTTTCAAGCATTGACGAGACCATAGAACTAGCAACTAAAGTTAATGCATTAGGCAGGTTCGATGCAATCATTCACAATGCGGGTGTATACACCGCACCCCCTGAACAGCTATTCGCTGTAAACACATTAGCGCCATATATCCTAACTGCGCTTATATACAAACCGCAGCGTTTAATTTATTTGAGTTCTGATATGCACCGCGGTGGCAGTTCAAAACTGGAGAGTTTTAAAACAGATATTGGTCGAATCAACTATTCAGACACAAAGCTGCATGTGCTGCAACTTTGCAGGGCAGTTGCACGAAAATGGTCAGACGTTTATACAAATGCAGTTATTCCGGGATGGGTGCCTACAAAAATGGGTGGCAAAAATGCACCGGATGATTTGCAAAAGGGATACGAAACACAGGTTTGGCTTGCTGTAAGTAATGAAGAGAAGGCGAACGTAAGCGGGAGCCTTTTCTTTCATCAAAAACAAGTGCGTTCAAATGGGGAAGCTGATGATGTAGGCTTACAGGAAGAATTTATGAAGCGGTGTGCAGAAATTACCGGTATTAGATTTTAATGGCGGCGGAGCAATTACATACTATATTTTTACTATTGGATTATTCCGCTTCACAACATACTTAATTGGGCACTATTTTATCCCCTTTACTTTTTCGGTAAAATTTTCTAAAAATTAATCCTGCTATTTGTTCATTTAAATTTCTTCCCTAAATTCGTATTGTAATTCACCAAAGAAAAAGGAGGTATAAATGTCTAGAAATAAATCATGTATACCCGCAGTTATCATCTAATAACCGGGTATTTCAAAAACATTGATTTTAGGTTGTAATGACCACTGCCGTCGGAATTATTTTCGACGGCTTTTTAATATCTGTTTATTTGATCTTACATAGCTGCAATGACGTCCCTTATAATAATTTTCCTTTCTGCGCAGTAACGCAAACCTTTATCATTATTTTGGCAACAGCAAAACATAAGGATTGTTGTAAATTTGCAATTCAAACATCATCATGGCAGAAACACTAACTATAGAGAAACCAATCCTTACCGCCAAAGATTTTGCCACCGATCAAGAAGTGCGGTGGTGCCCGGGCTGTGGCGACTATTCCATATTGGCGCAGGTGCAAAAAGTAATGCCCACACTCGGCATCCCTAAAGAAAATATTGTTATCGTAAGCGGTATTGGCTGCAGCAGCCGCTTTCCATATTACATGAACACCTACGGCATGCACAGCATTCACGGGCGTGCATCGGCAGTTGCAAGTGGGCTTAAAGCTGCAAGGCCAGAGTTAAGCGTATGGATCGTAACAGGCGATGGTGATGCATTGAGCATTGGAGGTAACCATACCATTCACTTGCTGCGCCGCAATTTTGATGTAAACATTTTACTCTTTAATAACCAGATATACGGTCTTACAAAAGGACAATATTCACCTACTTCAGAAGAAAAAAAGATCACTAAGAGTACGCCCATGGGCAGCATCGATCATCCGTTTAATCCATTAGCATTGGCCATGGGTGCAGATGCTAGTTTTATAGCCCGCAGTATGGACAGAGACCCTAAACACCTGCAGGCAATGTTGCTTCGCTCTGCAGCGCACAAAGGTTCTTCCTTTTTGGAGATCTATCAGAACTGTAACATATTTAACGATGGTGCTTTTGAAATATTCACAGAGAAAAGCAGCAAGCCCGAAGAAGCTATCTTTTTAGAACAGGGCAAGCCGTTGGTATTTGGTACCAACCAAAATAAAGGTATTAAGCTTGTTGGCTTTAAACCTGTAATAGTAACCCTAGAAGAAGGTGCAAGCCACGATGACTTGTGGGTGCACGATGAGCGTGACTTTTACAAAGCACAAATACTGATTCGCATGTTTGATGATCCGGCTTTGCAGGGGCATTTACCAAGACCATTTGGCGTTTTCTTTGAAAACGACCGTGCCTGCTATGAAGATGTAATGACCATGCAAATGGAAGAGGCATTGGCTAAAAGCGGCCCCGGCGATCTTGATAAATTATTAAAGGGCAGAGAGACCTGGACCATCGGGTAAGCAGCGTTTATTAAATCTAGATAGTATTAAAATTATGAATTACAGAAAAATTGTGATACTGCCGTTATTATTTGTACTGTCTACAATTATCTATATAAGCTGTTGCCCCAACGCTGAAGTACTTCCATTTTATAAAATTAGCGGTATAGGTGCCTCGGCTTATGGCTCAGGTAGAGCCGTGGTTGATACAGGTGCAGTAACTACAGTTGATTCTATTTATTTGAATTATGGTTTCATCAATCAATGCGCAAATAACAATAAAAACAAGGCTGCTTTTTTAATGAATCAGGGTTTTGCTTTATCTTGTCAAGAGGGTGATTGTGGTGAGAAGGGATTAAAAAATAAAATATTATCCCTTACAATTACCAGTGATAGCGTTTATAATAATCTGCCCGCTAACACATTATTAAATAATTACTTTAGAGTAAATCTCTCAAACAATTTTAGAACATTAGAGTCATTTATTACCATCGTAAATGCAAATGGACATCGGCTTGAATTTGAGCAATTCGTAATTACTACCAAACCTTCAAACAATAAGGGGCATGTATTTAAACTAGAACTTCAATTTGAAGATAGTACGGTTGTAACAGCTTCAACCAAAAGAATTTTTTGGCAATAAGTTAATTTACAGAAGTCCTTTTTGCAACAATTCTTCCGCTATTTGCACTGCATTAGTAGCAGCGCCTTTGCGCAGATTATCGCTTACTATCCAGCAATTCAGTGTATTAGGTTGAGTTTCATCTCTTCTTATTCTGCCCACAAATGTGTCGTCTTTATCATGCGCAGTTAGAGGCATAGGATAAATGAAATTTTCGTTGTCGTCCTTTAAAATTATCCCCGGCGATGATGCTAACAATTGCTTTACTTCTGCCAGATCAAAATCATTTTCAAATTCTATATTTACACTTTCACTGTGCCCGCCAACAGTTGGTATGCGTACACAGGTCGCTGTTACTTTTATATTTTCGTCGCCCATTATTTTCACCGTTTCTTTCACCATCTTCATCTCTTCTTTGGTGTAACCATTCTCTAAAAAAGAATCTATATGCGGTATGGCATTCATATCAATAGGATATTTATATGCCATCTCTCCTTCTATCCCCTGCCGCTCATTCATTAATTGTGTCACGGCTTTTACTCCGGTGCCCGTCACACTTTGGTAAGTGCTCACCACTACCCTTTTTATTTTGTATTTATCATGCAGTGGTTTTAGCACCACCACCATTTGTATGGTAGAACAGTTAGGGTTGGCAATTATTTTATCGGCTGCCGTTAGTGCATCGGCGTTTACCTCAGGCACTACCAGTTTTTTATCTGCATCCATGCGCCATGCGCTGCTGTTATCAACTACCGTTATACCTGCTTCTGCAAATTGTGGTGCCCACTCTTTCGATGTATCACCTCCTGCTGAAAACAATGCCAATGCAGGTTTTGCAGCTATTGCATCCTGCATGCTTACAACCTTATATGGTTTACCCTGATAAATAATTTCTTTTCCAACAGATCTTTCAGATGCTACGGGAATCAACTCCGTTACCGGAAAATTCCGCTCTGCCAACACCTGCAACATTTTTGTACCTACAAGGCCCGTAGCTCCTACAACCGCAACTTTCATATGTTTCTTATTTGCTGCAAAGAAAATAATAAACTGCCAAATTATATTCAATTATTAATAGCAATTAACGTTTCGTCTTAAATATCTCCTGCATGCTTTTATACATTTCGGGGTGCTTTTCCTCAAAAAGATCAGGCCTTTCAAAAAAGTATTCTGCAGCCACTGCAAAAAATTCGCTTTTGTTGGTATAGCCGTACGGATTAATATCTGATTGAGTGTCTTTCATCTTTTCCATTTCTGCGTGTATAAGGTTTATCCATGGCAGTACATATTGTTTATCCATTAAAATGGCAGGCACGCCATCGGTATCACCATCAGCAGCATCTACCAGGTGCACAAACTCATGTATGGCAGTATTGCTTTTATCTATTTTATTATTAAATCCTTCCTGCAAGGCGGGTTTGCTTAACAGCATTTTATTTTTGTACACGCCTGTGCCCACAAGTCCCATAATATTTCTGTCTTCATTGCCTTCTGTTTGAAAACCCATATTAAAATGATCGTTGTATAACAGCACTTCTTCCAGCTGCGGATAAGCCCATCCATCAAAAGCAAACATCGGTATCACAGCACTAGCTGCGACGAGTATTTTATCTTGGTCAGTCACCGTCGTATTTACCGCACTTATAATGACTGTTTGCAAAAAAACATTCACTTCAGTTAAAAACTTTGCTTTATCAGCAGCGCTTAATTTCTTATAAAACAATATCCCTTCCACGCCTTTATCAGTAGCAACCACTTGCTGTTTCAATGCAGGTTTTTTGTTGGATGATAAAAAACGCACAGCGTAAATAATAGCCGCAATAAAAACAAGCGTGATGATAATCTGCATAGCAATAAAATTAATCTATTCCCTAAATGTGCCGCTATTAAATTATTGCATCCCGTTTTAATAATGACCAAATTTCCTATCTTCATTACCCAACGCAAACGGCATGAGAAAACTTGTACTTTCCCTTGTATTCATTACTGTATTCAATTGTACCCAGGCACAACAATCTGATAATTTTACAGATGGCAACTTTACGGCAAACCCTGCATGGTTAGGCAATACAGCAGACTGGATTGTAAACCCTTCTTTTCAATTGCAAAGCAACAACACCATTGCAAACAGTACTTTTTATCTAAGTACCGCCAGCACATTGGCCACTACTGCGCAGTGGGATTTCTATTGTAACCTTACGTTTAATCCTTCAGGCGCCAACTTTGTAGATGTATTTTTAACTGCATCCGCAAGCGATCTGTCGCT
>JBBREY010000074.1:0-13319 GCA_038225275.1 Chitinophagales bacterium
TTGTGAGCCATTTGCAATTTTCTTTCCCACAACTTAATAGATTTTATTGGTAGCCTTCAAACCATACCTTTGCACGCAGCACGATTTTAAATTACATTTTAACCATTGTGCAGCATCAGTTATTTAACCTTTCATTAACCCATAGGCATTTATTTTTGCCGCCTAAGAATTTATTATGAGAAAAATTTTTGCAATTGCAATTGCATGTACCATTTCTACCATCGCTTTTTCGCAGACAAAACCGAAGATGCCCGTAAAACTCGGCAACCGTGCGGCAGATCATTTAATGATACAACTTGCCTCTAATTACTGGAGCGGTACGGCAGACAGTGTAAGCAACTATCTCAAAAGTTTTAACCGCAGTGCCAATGTATATATTATGTACGATAAGCCATTTAAAACTAACCCACGCATGAGTGCAGGTATTGGTATTGGCGTAGGTACCAGCAATATTTATTTTAATAAAATGGAAACTCGTATTACAGCCTTTAACCCAAAATTGCCCTTTATAAGAACAGATACGGGAAGTAATTACAAAAAATACAAACTTGCCACAGCCTATCTTGAAATACCAGTTGAGTTAAGGTATATGGCAAAGCCTGAAACTCCCAACAAATCTCTTAAATTAGCACTTGGAGTAAAAGTGGGTACATTGATAAATGCGCATACAAAAGGTAGAAATCTGCAAAACTCTGCCGGTAACAAATTAAACGGATTTACTGTTAAAGAAAGCTCTAAATCGTATTTTAACACTACAAGAGTGGCAGCTACAGCCCGTGTAGGTTATGGCATCTTTTCGTTATTTGGTGCATATAATATAACTGGTATTTTTAAAGATGGTGTAGCGCCAGATACCAAACTGTTGCAGGTTGGTATTACGATAAGTGGCTTATAAAAATTAATATATTTATTGTCGATAGTTAAAAATCCCTCATTAGTTGAGGGATTTTTGTTTGATGGAAAGTAAAAGGCTAATTTCGCAGCTCCCTTAACAATATTAATAGGGATAACGTAATGAGCGATGCAATAAAACATGAATGTGGACTTGCTTTTATAAGACTCCGCAAGCCTTTTAGCTACTACCAACAACAATACAATTCAGTTTTATACGGCCTAAATAAGCTGTATCTCTTGATGGAGAAGCAGCATAACCGTGGGCAGGATGGTGCAGGCATTGCAGCAGTTAAACTCAACACAGAACCGGGGTACCCGTTTATGTATAGACTGCGCAGTTGTGCACAGCAGCCAATTGCAGATCTTTTTCAACAGATAGGAAAAGAAATAGAAGAAATAGAAAAATACCAGCCAGATATTAAAAGCCATCCGGGATTAATGAAGGGCCATATACCTGTTTTGGGAGAGGTATTGCTGGGACATTTACGGTATGGTACCCAAGGCAAAAATGATGTTCAGTTTTGCCATCCATTTATTAAAAAAAATACGATCCCTTCCAGAAATCTTGCGCTTGCGGGCAATTTCAATTTGGTAAATACTGATGAGCTTTTTGGCTTGATAAACATTGACCCCGGCACTTTTGAAAAGCAGAGTGATCTTGCTGCCATGATGGAGGTGCTGTATCATTTTTTGATAAAAGCAGATGAATTAAACCCAGGCAATCCGGATATTGTGAGCATGCTAAAAAAAGCTGTTCCGCTATTTGATGGTGGTTTTAATTTTGCGGGCATCACAGGTAATGGTGATGGTTTTATTATGAGGGATGCGCACGGTATTCGGCCATCCTACTACTACGTAAACGATGAAATAATTGTAGGCGCAAGTGAGCGTGCTGCCATACGGACAGCATTTAACCTGGAAGAAAATGAGGTGAAGGAATTGATGCCGGGCACTGCACTTATTTCCAAAGCAGATGGCAGCTACAGCATTGAACAGATTGTACCTGCGCAGGAGAGAAAAGCATGCAGTTTTGAAAGGATTTATTTTAGCCGCGGCAGTGATGAAAAGATTTACAGAGAAAGAATTGCACTTGGGTACTTTTTAAGTAAGATAGTTTTGAAGGCTGTTGATTACGACCTTAAAAACAGTATTTTTTCCTTTATACCCAATACGGCTGAAACGGCTTTTTATGGTTTAATAAAAGGAGCTGAAGATTATTTAAATGAGATTAAAAAAGAACGCATACTGAGCTGGAATAAAGATTTTGATGCAGAAAAGTTATCTGAAATGATTAACAGAAAAGTACGCATTGAAAAAATTGCCATTAAAGATGTAAAGCTGCGCACATTTATTACAGAAGACAGCAGCCGCAATGAAATGGTTCAGCATGTGTACGATATTACCTACGGCACAGTTAGAAAAGACCAGGATACACTGATTGTTATTGACGACAGCATTGTGAGGGGTACTACATTAAAGGAGAGTATTATCAGAATGCTAAACAGGCTTAAACCTAAGAAGATAATCATTGTATCCTCCGCTCCACAAATACGATATCCTGACTGTTATGGCATAGATATGAGTAAAATGGGAGATTTTATCGCTTTTAAAGCCGCAATAGCTTTACTAAAAGAACGAGGAGATGAGCAGGTGCTGGTTGATATCTTAGAAAAATGCAAGGACCTGGAGCGCAACAATAAACTGCATACAGAAAACCTTGTGAGGCTGGTGTACAAATCATTTACACCAGAGCAGATTTCGGCAAAAATTGCGCAACTTATTACGCCCGAAGATGTAACTATACCTGTGGAAGTTATTTACCAAACAATAGAAACATTGCACGAAGCATGCCCTAATAACAAGGGAGACTGGTACTTTACAGGCAACTATCCTACCCCGGGCGGTAACAGGGTTTGTAACAAAGCTTTCATTAATTTTATGGAAGGCAAAAATGTTAGGGGATATTAACCCAATACCATATTTTAGCATAATTGCTTTTTTAATAAACATCATCAAAATATTATGACGAATACAAATAACAGCGAAGGCAAAAAAACGAATATTTTAATTATAGAAGACGAAGGAGATATTTCGTTGATCTTAAACCTGATGCTTAAAAAAGATGCGATAGACATTGAGCATGTTACTACATTGGCAAAGGCGACCACGCAGCTGCAACAACAAAACCCGGATATTGTCATTATTGATAACCAGTTGCCTGATGGGTTGGGAATAGAATACGTCAAAGAAATTAAAAGTACTTATCCGCTCATTAAAATAATAATGATCACAGGCAATACAGATATTACTGATAAAAACAAAGCATTGCAAAACGGCGCAGATGTTTTTCTTGCAAAGCCATTTACAAAAGAGCAGATACAAGCTGCTATTGAAAGTGTATCGATTATGAAAGTTGCATAATGCACTAAATGCACAATTTTTTTATCCTCTTTATTTTACTTGAGATGACATCTTTTATAAAGATGTCATCTCTGTTTTACCTACAACTGAAGCAAGCCTGACCTGTACAAGGTATTTAAAGGTTTGTTATCCCAAAACAATTCAAAATCTTCCAGCCCCGCATTGCTGTAGTTGTCATTTATTTGATGCAGGGTTAGCTGTGCATTATTGGTTATGTGCAATAACGGAAGCATTTGGCTAAGCCACTCCCCTTGTTGTTTTAATACCTGTACTTGTTGAACATGTCTTCTGTTAACAAATGTGAGCGTGGCCATCTCCCTGGTATTACCTTTTTTTGACTGTGTAAAAAATTCAACCGTTGGCACATTGCCTGTAAAAATAACTTTTGAGGTTCCCTTTAAGTTGTTGAGCTCGGGCTCATTTAATGCTTTTAAAATAAAATCTGCAGCCACTTTTGTTTTGGGTATTTTATGATCGAACCATTTTTGCAAGGGCTCGTCGATACCAATATTGTGCATGTAATTAAAGAGCGATTTTTTTAATCCGTAGCCAAAACTATCGTGGTCGCCACCGGTTTCATCTTCGTACTCAACATCATTGTTTGCAAATGAACCAATGGTTTCGCTCAGTGTTTTAATATTATATTTTGAAGGATTTAAACCGACGGGACTGTGAGCGGTGAGTGCAAACCTGTGCCAGAAAGCGGATTGTAGTACGCCAGCGGCGAAAAGCTGGCGAACCATTTCTAAAGAGTCAATCGTTTCCTGATCAGTTTGTGTGGGAAAGCCATACATTAAATATGCATGTACCAATATACCCGCTTCGGTAAAATGGCGGGTTACTTTTGCCACTTGTTCTACAGTTATACCCTTTTCAATCAATTTTAAAAGACGATCTGATGCTACTTCTAATCCGCCTGAAACTGCAATACAACCAGAAGCACTTAACAACAAACACAAATCTCTTGTGAAGCTTTTTTCAAAGCGAACATTTGTCCACCAAGTCACTACCATTTTTCTTTTTATAATTTCCAAAGCAAGTGCACGCATCAATGCAGGCGGCGCAGCTTCATCCACAAAATGAAACCCGTTTTGTTTAGTCTGCATCATTATCTCCTGCATACGATCGCATATAATGCCCGCTGCTACAGGTTCGTAGAGTTTTATATAATCGAGCGATACATCGCAGAACGTACATTTACCCCAATAACAGCCATGCGCCATGGTAAGTTTATTCCATCGTCCATCGCTCCACATTCTATGCATAGGGTTTACCACTTCTATGGCAGAAATATATTTATCTAATAACAAATCACTGTAGTCGGGCGTTCCAACTTCACCTTGTCTGTAATCTTTTACAAACTTGTTATTTATGTAAACCACTTCTTCATTTTGCAATAAAAAAGTACGTTTTAATTCATCTACCGTTTTGTTTTTTGTGATGTAGGCAATGAGGTTTTCAATCGGCGCTTCACCATCATCTAACGTTATAAAATCATAAAATTCAAATACCCTTTTATCAGTTAACGAGCGTAGTTCTGTATTTGCAAAACCGCCGCCCATCATTACTTTAACCTCAGGATAATTACTTTTTAGCCATTGCCCACAACGCAAAGAAGTATAAAGATTACCGGGAAAAGGCACTGAAAGCGCAACCATTTTTGGTTGGACGAGTTTCATTTTTTCACCTAAAATTTCAATCAGTAACTCATCTATAAAAGTATAAGGTTTGTTGAGTTCGTTATACAGTTCATCAAAACTATTTGCAGAGCGACCAAGCTTTTCTGCGTACCTGCTAAAGCCAAAATGTTCATCAACCGTTTCCTTTATTAAATCAGATAGATCTTCCAAATACATAGTGGCAATATATTTTGCCTTGTCTTGTATGCCCATGTTACCAAAGGCTTTTTCAAGATCATCTGTATGTTCAAACCGAGAGGCTTCAGGTAGCATTTCTCTTTTACAAATACTATGTGCAAGTGTTGCATCTTTATCCTGCAAAAAGGCAATTACAGCATCTATGGTATTAATGTAATCATTTTGCAGCACCAACATTTTCTTTATATTGGCAGAATATTTCCCACCGGCTAAATGAATTTTTTGAAACAGTTTGGTTAACCCCAATTTTGAAAACAATGCTGTGGTAACTTCTATGCCTAAGTCGCACTGAAAAGAAGAAATACCTTTGCTGTTTAAAAATCCTTTTATGTAGGCCGTGGCCGGATAGGGTGTATTTAACTGGGTAAATGGTGGCGTTATAAGGAGAATAGTGGTGATACGCTTTTATTTTCGGCAAAAATAGGCCTCTAAATTTAAACGGTAATTATACATAAAGGTAAAATGTCTTTATAAGTTTGATTTAGCACTGGGATGGTATTATAATTGCAAATATTTAGAACAATAAGTTGATATGAAAACCTTGATAGTAGTTCGCCATGCAAAAAGCAGCTGGGCAAATATTGGAGAAAGAGATTTTGACAGAAGCCTTAATGAACGAGGCAAAACAGATGCGCCACAAATGGCAAAAAAACTCTTAGATACGAATATAAAAATAGATGCTTTTATTAGCAGCACAGCCAAGAGAGCCCGAAAAACGGCAAAAGCTTTTATTGAAGTTTATGGCAAAACAAAAGATGAACTTATTTTAGAAGATGATTTGTACAATGCCCCCGCTGAAACATTTTACAAAATTATTGCTACCCTAAAAGATGAACAGCAGGCAGTAGTATTATTTGCCCACAACCCCGGCATTACAGATTTTGTAAATACACTTTGTGCAACAAGAATAGATGAGATGCCAACCTGTGGCATATTTGCTGTTCAGATATCTATAACTGAATGGAGCGATTTTAAAGATGCAAAAAAAGAATTCCTGTTTTTTAAATATCCAAAGGAGTCATAACAGCCTGCAAGGGACGCTTACAATTTTCCTCAATTAGCAATTTTATGAAGGAGCAAATGCTTGTAGATTAACAAGTTTTATTACAGAAACAAGTTAGTTTTGCAATATGAAAAAGCTATTTTTCTTATTTGCGATTTTGTTATTTAATATTGCTGTTATTGCGCAGTGCTCCATGTGTACCAAAACCGCACAGCAACTTGGAGAGAAACCCGCAGCAGGATTAAATTCAGGCATACTTTATTTAATGTTTGCACCTTTTGCCATTGTAGGCTTTGTAAGTTACAGATGGTGGAAGGGACAAAAAAATGAAGAAGCATAGTCAGACCCTGTAGGTTTAGTGCATAAATATTAATGACAGCATATGCAAAGCAGAATAACCGGAGGCAATACTGAATTGTTATTTAAAGCAAAGGTGCTTGGCAAATATGATGTTGGTTATTATCGGTGTTTAGATACAGGTTTTATACAAACCGAAGCGCCATATTGGTTGGAAGAAGCTTACTCATCGGCCATAACAAAACTTGATGTAGGATTGGTGTTGCGAAACCAAACTATGGCTGCAGCTACAGAAAGTTTAATTTATTACAACTTTGATCACAATAAAAAGTTTTTGGATTATGCCGGCGGCTATGGCCTTTTTACAAGGTTGATGCGAGATAAGGGCTACGATTTTTACAACACTGATATTTATTGCCAAAATATTTTTGCAGAATACCAGGACCTTGCACAATTACCTGCTGATACAAATTTTGAATTGGTTACTGCATTTGAAGTGCTCGAACATTTGCCCGATCCTGTAGCCACCCTTAAAGATTTGTTTGAGAAATACGACAATGTTTTGTTTAGCACAGAACTTGTACCGAATAATATTAATCCTCTGGAAAACTGGTGGTATTTTATTTTTGAAACTGGGCAACATGTGGCATTTTATACAGAAGTGGCATTGGGATTTATTGCAAAGAAATTTGATCGGGAACTATACAGCAACGGCACTAACATTCATCTGTTTTCTAAAAAGAAACTTGCATCAAATCCATTTGCATCAAAACAAACCAACGGCAGTTTTTTTACGAGAAAAATTAAGGGTAAGATCGAACGATATGAGAGGAGGAATAAATTGACCGCTACAAATCAAAAACAAAGTTTAATGCCCCGTGATTTGGAAAATGCCAGAAAAAGATTGTTATAGTGTTCCCTTCTCCTGAATTTTATTTGCATTAATAACATATTCAATTGCATCATCAAAGATGTTCATTGCTTTTTGCCATGAGTAGTTATTTGTTACATACTCATATCCATTAAGCCCCTTCTGCACATTCTCCAAACCACTCATTACTTTTTTTAAAACTGTATTAAACTCCTGCTCGTTTGTGTACGTCCATCCACCACTGCTATCTTTAATATGGTCCTTTAAAACTTCACATTGACCATTTGCAATTACAGGAACCTTACACGCAAAACTTTCTAAAACCACGAGTGACAGACTTTCATATTTTGAAGGAATAATCAATGCCTCTGCATGTTTCATCAACTGTTCCTTTTCGTCATCACTTACAAAACCTGCGTAAATAACATTTTTATTTACAGCTGCTTCAATCATATTCTTACCTGCTAAAACAAGTGTAATTGGTTCTTTGTTTTGAATGGTAAAATTTGTAAAGTATTTCAATAATTCTTTGCAACCTTTTGCTGCATCTATTCTGCCCACATATACAATGTACTTTCCTTTTATATTGAACCTGCTAATTGTTTCAATATCCTTTTTATCGTCAACAGACTCAATACCCACAGACATCACATCTTGCCTTATATCAGCTATATCAAATAACTCGTTAGAAAATTTCTTTTCTGACTCTGTTAAGAACATTAATGAGCGGGGTGCCTTCATTAATTTTTTAAAAATAGGAAAATAGGCAGGCTGTTCATCATGCATGGTTGGTATAAAAATACTTTTATCTGGCACTGATAACAATCCCATCACTGTTGGGTAATACAAATACGTAACAAAAATAAATGCATCGTATTCCTCTTGTTTTTCTTCCAGATAATTTATTAAACTGTACGTGGCAGGACCCTGATTTTCTACCCACAACAGCCCATCTCTTTCTCCTATTTCTGCTGTCGGAAAAAGCTTTAAATACCAAGACGGCTTTCCAATAAATCTGTAAATTTTTTGATAGATACGTCTGCCCCTATATTGCCTATTTAACTGATGTACCTTTTTTGCTGCAGCTTTTGGGGTATGATCGAATCGTATAATTTTTACGCCGTTTTCTTCGCTCTCGCCTAAGGGTAATTCGGGTTCCCAAAAATGATAATCAAGTGCCCTACTGGTAAGTACAGTTATATTGTATTTTAATGCTAACTTTTCAGCTACCATCCTTGCCAAAACTTCTGCGCCCCCATTAACCTGCTTGCCATAACGCTGTACTATTAGTCCTATTTTTTTCATACCGGAATATGTACTAACGTTTTTTAAATTTATTTAAATAGCTGTACAAATTAAATTCAGCCTCCTGCATTGCTACAGTTATTTCTTTCTGCAAATCTTCCACATCAATATCCTTCATGCGCATTTTTGTTATTAGCAGATATGCTTTTTCAGCATACAATCGTACTTTGTTTTGCAGAGAATGTTGCAGGCCGTTGTTTATTTTTATCGCATCATACAATGCTTCAATTCCTTCGTTTTTTGATGCTGCCGTTTTTATTACAGGCACTTCCTGTTGCTTTGCCGAAAATGCAGGGGCAAGCATGTTTCGTAAATATTTTACAAATGTATCTGCACCACTTCTATCGCATTTGTTCACCACAAAAATATCTGCAATCTCCATTAACCCAGCTTTCATTGTTTGTATTTCATCGCCTCCTTCGGGTACCAATACTACCACGGTTGTATCTGCAAGCCCTGCAATTTCAATTTCGTTTTGTCCCACTCCAATTGTTTCTATAATAACATGATCAAAAGCTGCAGCTTTTAAGAGATCGGTAATTTCAATGACTTTTGGGCTTAGCCCACCCAATGAACCCTTGCCCGCAAGCGATCTTATAAAAACATTTTTATTGTCATACCACCTGCTCATTCTTATTCTGTCGCCGAGTATTGCACCCTTGTGAAACGCAGATGAAGGATCTATACACAATACAGCAACTCTTTTACCATCTTCAATTAATAAATGGATAAGCTGGTCAGTAAGTGTGCTTTTACCTGCACCCGGCGGGCCTGTAATTCCAGTAACAGGAACTGTTGAGAGCGGCAAAGTTTCAAGCAATTTTTCGTAGCCCTCCACTTCGTTCTCAATGAAAGAAATGCATCTTGCAAGCGCTTTTGTATTGCCACTAAGTGCTTCGTTCAAAATTGCTTGGTGCATTAAAATGTAGGCTTATGGTTGTGATGGAGCAAGTTAAAAATTAATAAAGACTTCTGTACACTTCAAGGTATTTTTTTGCGGCATCCTGCCAGGTAAACATTTTTGCTCTTGCTATCATTTTACCTCCTTCGGTAGGATTTTCCTCAAAATTTTTAATTGCCTTTTCTAATACCACTCTCATATTTTCGGGCTCAAAATCGTTAAAATAATATGCATCCGGACCACCAATTTCGGGCAAGGCAGTAGCGTTCGATAATACGACAGGTTTACCAAAATACATAGCCTCTATTACAGGCAAACCGAACCCTTCTGCTAATGATGGAAACACAAAAGCCTCACAGTTTTTCATGTACCACTGTTTGTCATTCTCATTTATCGGCCCTGTAAAAATGACTCTATCTGCAACCCCAATGGTTTCAGCTTCCTTAATAATAGCCTGTTTATAGTCTTCATCATCTGTTATGCCTGCTATAAATAATTGTCTATTATTGCCCACCAACAAACTTGGTAATACATGAAAGTTTTTCTTTGCATTGATAGTACCAAGTGTAAATAAAAATTGTGCTGCCGGCAGGTTTTGCGGGGTTTCAATATTTTGTAAGGACTGAATGTTACAACCATTGTGAATAACAGTTGCAGGCTTGTTGTTAAGTTTTAAATGCCTCTTTACATCTGCCAGTGTAAAATGCGAAATAGCAACAATGTGATCTGACGCATCTATTCTTTTTTGTATTTTATTCAATTCTTTTTTCAATCGGCCTATACTCAGTTTATTTTCGTGCACCACATTTAAATCGTGAATTGTAAAAACAACTTTCACGTTTTTTCTAAAAGGAAAATAGTTGGTAGCCTGGTAAGTTGTATGCCAAATGTTTACATTTTGAGTTGGCATAAAAAATTTGTGTAAGCTATGCTGCTCTAAATATTGAGCATCATTTCCAAAACATTTTTCATGACCGGGACGCACATAAAATTTTAATTCTTCCTTATTTTCATCTACAATTTTTTGCAAAGCAAGGCCAAGTTGCAGGCAATAATGATACAATCCTGTATGCTTATATTTCATTCTTTCTGCATCAAAAACAAGTTGCTTTTTTTGTATCATACAGTTGAAGTAATTTGTTTTTTAGAAGTGGCGTTATCCAACGCCATTTTAATTTCTACAGGCATAATGGCGTTAACACAGCTACAGAAATTCTTATCATTTTTACAATCATTACAATCCTTATCTAATACAAATACATGGACTTTGGGGCCAAGCGGTGCCCATCTGCCGGGGTGTATTGGCTTTATTGGCGGATAAATACCAAATGCATGTATACCCAACGCCGCACCTACATGTAAAGGGCCAGTTGCATTAGCTAGAATGCCATCACAATTTTTTAAAAAAGATATAAACTGACCAAGTTGTAAATTACCCGCAAGGTTGATTACGGGTTTATTAAGTCCGTCTATAATTTTTTGAACGAAAGGTTTTTCTTTTTCAACGCCAGATAAAATGATGTTGTATTTATCACCATCTAACATATTAATAAGCGCAATAAAATGTTCGATTGGCCACTCTCTAGAACTTCCCTGCGATTTTGGATGAATGACGATATTAAATTTATCACTCTTTAACAGTTCCTGATATTCCTGCTGTAAAGGTTCTATATTTTGAAGTCCAAAGAACGTTTGAAGTTCTGCAGTGCTGTAAAGTTTATTGATACCAAGCGGCGCAAGTAGATTCATGTTTAACTGTGCTTCGTGCAGCTTGGAAGATTTTCTGCGCAAGGGTATAAATTTGTTGCAAGTAAGCCAATGATAGATCCTGCTTGATGTGCCAATGCGCAGAGGTATTTTTAATTCCTTGGCACGCTTCGCCACTTTTTTGTTTGTACGCACATGTATAATTGCCTGGGGCTTTACACCGCATATTAAAATTTCTTTTGAAAAATAATCGTCTTCATCAACAAATTCATCAACATAGATACATGCATCAACCAAAGCCTTTGTATACTTTTTTCCCAATACTGCAATCTTGATTTGAGGAAAATGTTCTTTTATTATACCTGCCATTGGCAACATTAAAACCATATCGCCAATACCATCATTGCGGCTCAGTAATATGTTTGCAGGTGTATTCATTATCATCTTTATTGCCCCACAAAATAAGATTTTTAAAGTGGCAGTTCAAAAATAAGGAACTGGTTTTCAATTTGCTGTGTAATTGATTGTATTAACTTTGTCTTTTTAAAGTTATGACGAATTTCATCCCACTATTTCCGTTAGCCTTGGTTGTTTTTCCTGATGAAGAACTGAACCTTCACATTTTCGAGCCACGCTACAAACAACTGGTAAACGACTGTTATGTCAATAAAAAGCCTTTTGGTATACCGTCTGTTATAAACAATGAAGTAAGTGAATATGGTACGCTGGTAGAAATAATTGAAATATCTACAGTATACGAAAATGGCGAAATGGATATTAAAACCCGTGGTACGCTTGTATTTAAAATTTTAGAAAAAGTTGAGGCGCTGCCCGAAAAGCTTTACCGTGGTGCTATTGTAACTTACCCTGCAACAAAATTTAAAGGTAGCTTACCGCTGATGACCAAGATATTAGAAAGCATAAGAACGTTGCATGTCTTGCTAAATGTTACCAAGCAGTTTAAAAAGGCTGATGCAGAGTTAATCAGTTTTGATGTTGCACACCATGCAGGGATGGCGCTAGAAGATGAATACCAGTTGCTTCAATATGAACATGAACTTCACAGACAGGAGTACATAAAAAGACATTTAGTTAAAGTGCTTGAAGTGATGACGCAGATGGACAAACTGAAAGATAAAATTATGCTCAACGGGCACTTTAAAAATTTGGAAGGATTTGGGTTTTGAGGGGCTAGATATAAGATGTAAGATAAAACACCATGGACGATAGACCATAGTCGATGGTAGGACCAAAGACGATAAACCACAAACTGCAGCATTTACAATTCACATTTCACCATTCACATTTCACTATTCACCATGACTACTATTTGTTTTGATTTTGGAAACACAAGAAAAAAAGCTGCCGTTTTTATTGATGATGTTATGAGCGAAGTTTTCTATTTAGAAAACGATGAAGAAAAAACGATGGAGGTTATTCTAGAAAAGTACAGACCTGAACAAAGTATTTTATCATCTGTAATAAAACACGATCCGTCTATTGAGACTATCCTTGCATCGCAAACCACTTTTCATACATTATCTTCCGCAACCAAAATAAATTTTACTACCCCTGTTGGAAAGCCTGAAACAATTGGTGCTGACAGACTTGCACTCATAGCCGCGGCAGTTCATTTTTATCCTAAAAAAAATAATCTGATTATTGGCTTAGGCAGTTGCATTACCTACAATTTCGTAAACCAATATCATCAATTTTTAGGCGGTGGCATTTCACCAGGTATGGATATGCGTTTTAAAGCAATGCACGATTTTACAGCATTGTTGCCGTTGGAAAAAGAAACATGGAATTTTCCCTTAATTGGGTACGACACCAGAACAAATTTACAGAGCGGTGTGTTAAATGGAATGTCCGCCGAAATAGAGGGCATTATAAAGAAATATCAGGAAAAGTACAGCAACTTTAACGTGGTTTTAACCGGTGGCAATTCTTCGTATTTTGCCGGGCAGCTTAAAACCCGGATATTTGCCGACCATAATTTTTTATTTAAAGGACTGTATGCACTTAGCCAACTCAACAACTGTG